>CAZORY010000027.1:0-15025 GCA_964582435.1 uncultured Campylobacterales bacterium | reverse complement strand
TCGGTGCCGTCGGTCACTTTCGCTACGTTTTTAAGATAGATAGGAGAACCCATATATTGAGCGACGATCAGATTCTCCACATCTTCGACGCTTTCGATGGCGTTTTTGACACCGAAAATGACTATTTTGTTGTCTCGCGTCTTGTCTTTGACATCCGGTACGTCCACCGCCAGCGCTTTGAGCGCCTGAACGATCTGTCCAAGTGATAGGTGATAGCCCGAGAGTTTGCCTAGATCGACTTCGATGTTGTATTGCTCCTTTTTGCCACCTTTGATTTCGGTCTTGGAGACATCTTCGATACGATTGAGCTCTTGTTGAAGTTCTCGAACCACTTTAAAAAGACGAACATCATCGATTTTTTTGGGATCTTTTTTATAGAACGTGATCGCCATGATCGGAATGTCGATATCCACATCGAAGGGTTTGATGAGTGGATGCATGACCCCTTTGGGCATTTCGTCCATATGTTGATAGACTTTGTCGTAGAGATTTTGGTTGGCAGCTTGGCGATCTTCACCGATATAGTACATGACGTTGATGACACCCACATTGTTCATCGCGATGCCGTAGATATGCTCGATTCCCTTGATTTCACGAAGTTTTCTCTCCAAAGGATTGACGACGATATTTTCGACTTCGCGAGGTGTGGCCCCAGGCATCGGTACGATGATGGTTCCACCCGCGACGGAGATCTGCGGATCCTCTTCCCGAGGCATCACCTCCAAAGAGATATAACCGATTATCAGCAAAAATGCACCAAGAATCGGTGTCAGGGGATTGTGCAGAAAGCCTTTGGCCAGCTTGCCCGCGATATCCTTGACCTGATATTTCAAATGCATGAGAGGCCCTTATTTTTTGATCGTGACCTGGGCGTACATCCCCGGATAGACGGGTTGCCCTTTATAGTCGAAAGAGACTTTCATCCGGAATTGATGGGTCATCGGATTGGAGCTGGGAATGATGGCAAAAACCTTGCCCTCCCGGACCAAACCGATCGAAGGAATCTCGACTTGGACTTTCTGGCCCACTTTCACGTTCATCAAATCACTCTCGGAAATCTCCGTCATGATTTTCAGACGGCTCAAATCGGTTAGAACAATCGCCGGCATACCGGGAATCGCCATCTCCCCTTCGTTGATCTTTTTGGCGACGACCACACCATCGTTCGGCGCCCTGACATCGAGGTATTGGTATTGGTGAAGGACCTCTTTGAGCTTGGCTTTCGCCTGGGCCACCTGCTTCTTGGCGATTTCGATCATCGCCTTGGTGTTCTTGGCGGCAAGTTGCAGGTTTTCGAGTTCATATTTACTCACCATCCCTTTTTTATAGAGACGTTCGTGTCGTGCGAGGTTGGTCAGAATGTTGTTGTACTGATTCATGTTCATCTGCAACGCCAATTCCGCCTGGGAAATGGCGAGTTCCACCTGCGACTTGGCACTGTCGATCTCTTTGGAATCGATCGTATAGAGAAGATGTCCCTTCTTGACCCGTTCACCCTCGACCACATAGACCTTCTTCACGAAGCCCATGTAACGGCTCGTCATCATTTTCTGGTTGTCCGAAACGACACTACCCGTCAAAATCAGATCTTCCGCCACCAATGCCGTTGCCATCCATGCTATCAGCAAGACGATCTTTTTCATAGGATTCCTTTGTTGATGATATTTTCAAGTTCGAAGACTTTGTTGTTACGCTCGAAGCGCGTCTTGACCAATTCAAGAGTCGCTTGAATCTCTTCCGAATTTTTGATCAACACGTCGTTGATGCTCATCAATCCTTCCTTATAGCGACTGTAGTAGTTTTCGTACACCTTTTTCGTGAATTTCACCTTCTCTCTTAATGATTGGATATCGTACTCTTTGCTTTTGATAGATGTAATGATTTTGTCGATCTTGAGTCCGATACCTTTTTTCGCGAGCTCGACTTGATGCTGCATCTTCATGTTCTGAATTTTGGCCTTTTCGTATTTGGCTTTGTCGACGAAGCCGTTGAAAAGATTCCATTTGAGTTGAACCCCCAAAGTGTAGGCATCTTTGTCGGTAAAATCGTTGAGAAAGTCGTTGTCGGCACTGCCGTATTCGGCGAACGCACCCACTTGCGGTAAAAACTTCGACTTCTCCACACCGATGGCTAGATCGGTCACTTCCAGTCCCATATGCGCCTTTTGGATATCGATGTTCCTGGCGATCATATCGCTTCTTTTCATTTGAGGCATCGGGACGTCACGATCGAGTACGACGATGGATCGAACCTCGTCGTTGACCAAGAAAGAGAGGTACTGATAAGCCAACGAACGGTTGAGTTTGGCCTGGTTGATCATTCTTAGAACGTCCGCTTTCTTCGTCTGTACCTGCAGCAAGTCGATATCCAAAGCATACCCTTCATCGACCATACTTTTGACCGTCTCTTCCAGTTCTTCGACGTTTTTGAGGATTCGATTGAGATTTTTGATGAAATTTTCGACAAGCGAGATGTTGTAGTAGGTTTTGCGCGTTTCGAAGATCTTTTCGTTGAGGACTTTTTGACGATCCAATTTACTCATCGTCGTCATCTTGTCGGTGATTTCACCGTATTTCATCAATTTACCGCCCACATAAAGGGGAAGGCGATACTGGATCTTTTCTTGAAAGTGGTTACGGGCATCGGGATAGTTCAGTTTGTCGGGTTGGATATCCAAAATTGAACCCATTTGGGAAATTGCATTAGCTGCTTCGGTGTTTTTCTCTTGAGCCAACCACCCTAAAACCTTCCCCATCGGCTCAAGGAATTGATCGAATCCGAAATCGGCGAAACTCGCCTCACGGCTTTGCAGTTTGAACCCGAAAACATTGCCCGCATCGTTGGAACGTAACGCATTGACGATCAGATCGAGCTGGCCGAAGTTGTATCCAACGGCCGCTCGATGCTCTTGCTCTTTGATCAATACGTCCTGTTCGGCCACCTTCACTTCCAAGTTGTTATGGCGCACCATCTCCAGAGCATGTTCCATCGAAAGGTTCTCCTGGACGGCGAATAGTGGCAACGACAAAGCTATCGTCCACAACATCTTCTTCATACCGACTCCTTTTGACGAAGAAAGTCCACAATTTTACAACAATGTGGACATCATTGTATCGTACCAAATTTAAAATTATATTATTTATAACGGTAGGTTATGAACCTACCGTTATGGTGTATTAGAGGATAACGTATTTTACGTAAATGGAGGCTTCGAGTGCGTCGAGTTCTTTGAGAAGATCTTCACTGACGTCGTTGTCGACGATGATCACGGCGAGCGCCATACCGCTTTTGTCACGTCCCAAACGAAAATCGGCAATATTGACTGCGTGCTTGGCCAAAATCTGACCCACATCCCCGATGACACCCGGAACGTCGGTGTTTTTGAAAAGGATCATTCTTCCCTTGGGTTCCACATCCAGCGCGAAACCGTTGATCTCTACGATCCGCTGAACGTTGTCGTTGAAGATAGTACCGGCGATTTCGATCACGCCGTTTTCGGTCGTCAAACGGATCGTCACCTTGTTTTTGAAAGCCCCTTTGGAGGGAATCGACTCTTTTTGAATGTCGATGCCGCGTTCTTTGGCGACGAACTCGGCATTGACGTAGTTGATCGTCTCTCCCAACGCCTCTTTGAGCGCACCCACGGCGGCGAAAGTGGCCATAGAATCGATATATTCGCCGATTTCACCCTCTCCCGTGACTTTGAGAGATTTGATCGCCCCTTTGTTGGCCTGAGCCGCTAAAAAGCCGATCTTTTGGACCAGTTCCAAATAGGCTTTTGCGTATTCGGGAATTTCGTTTTCTCTGATCGGCAAGTTGAGTGCGTTGGGATAGCTGATACCGCGGGCTGCGTCGAGAGCTTGCTGAGCTGCTTGCGTGGCGATTTTGTATTGGGACTCGTAGGTATTGGCACCTAGGTGCGGCGTGACGGTGATGTTGTCCAAATCAAGCAACGGATTGTTCGTCGCCGGTTCTTTGACGAACACGTCGATACCGGCGAAACGGATCTTCCCGCTTTTGAGGCCTTCATAAAGGGCATTTTCGTCATATAGACCACCCCGTGCACAGTTGATCAACACGACGCCATCTTTCATCTTTTCGATCTCTTTTTTGCCGATCATGCCGATCGTTTCATGGGTTTTGGGGGTATGGATCGTGATGATATCGCATGCCAATATATCGTCGAAATCCGTCGTATATTCGACACCCATATCGGTCGCTTTGGACGGATCGATATAAGGGTCGTAAGTGACAATATCCATTTCGAAGGCTTTGGCCCGTGCGGCCACTCTACTACCGATGTTACCGAAACCGATGATACCTAATTTCTTGTCTTTCAGTTCGTAACCGTACCATTTCTCGCGTTTCCAAATACGCTCCAGTTTCAAATGGTTGTGGGCATAGGGAAATGCCCGCATACAAGCGAGCATATGCGCCATCGTCAATTCCACGGCGGCGATCGTGTTGGCGGTCGGAACGTTCATCACGATGATGCCCCGTTTCGAGCATCCTTCGATATCGACATTGTCCACCCCGACACCGGCACGCACAAGGGCTTTAAGATTCGTCGCCGCGTTCAAAAAGGCTTCATTTACCTCCGTCGAACTACGAGTAATGGCGACATCGGCTTTGCCGATCACTTTCAACAGTTCGTCCTTGGGAAGGTCCGCGGCATTGACATATTCGATATCCGGTTGAGAAGCGAGCATTTCGAGACCGCTCTCATGAATATGGTCACATACCATGATGACATGTTTTTGCATGCTAATCCTTTACGTAATTTTCTGTTTGGATCGTGATATCATATTCACGAACGAGATCGACGATACGTTTCAAACGCTTTCTATCCAGGTCATCGATCATCAAAATCCCTTTCGAACCTTTTCTGAACATGGCATATCGAATGCCGTTTCTTTCGAGCACTTGACGGACACAGAACATCTTGTAATCATCTATATCTTTCAAAAACAATCGATACGCCCGCTTCGGGGCCGGCCTTTTTTTGAGTGGAAGGTCGATTTCCATTTCGGTGACGGCGTAAGCGAAAGATGGCCGTTTTTTCACGGCGAGATCTTCAAGCCATTTCGTGGTCGGTCCGACCGGTTTTTTCCTCTGCTCGAACCGTTCGGTAGTTTTGGAGGCCTTGAGAGTTTCCGTCACATCCTTCTCATTAGCGTAACGGTAGAGCAGAAGTAAAAGAATGGCCACGGCGACTGTCGATACGATCCCGAAAAGGATGATCAACAGTCGATACATACCGTCGGCTTAGAGTTGGTCTTTGATGATATCTCCGATCGTCAAGCGGTCGTCGGCACTGTTGAATTCATTCAATGCGTCACGCTCTTTCTGACGCTCCAAACGACGCACGGAAAGTCGGATTTTGTTGGACGCTGGATCGAGCATCACGATCACACCTTCGATCTCGTCCCCTTTGTTCAACTCCTCGATATTGAGGGGTGTCACATCCTCTTTACGAATCAAAGCGTCCACACCTTCGTCGAGTTCCACGAACACACCGAAATCTTTGACGTCACGGATTTTTCCTTTGACGATGTCGCCCACCTTATGCTCTTGGGCGAAGCGATCGATCGGACTCTCTTCCAGCGCTTTTCGACTCAGGCTGATACGCTCTTGCTCCGGGTCGATTCTTATGATTTTCACTTCGACCTCGTCTCCTTTTTTGAAAAGGTCTTTCGCTTTCGCGCCCTTTTCCCAGGAAACGTCTTGGTTGTGGAGCAATCCTTCGACTTTGCCGATACGTACGAATGCACCGAAATCGGTCAGTGTCGTGACGGTACCTTTGACCACATCACCCTCTTTGTGTGTACGGAGGAACTCTTCGAAGGGTTTGGGTTGCAGGTTTTTCAAAGAGACACGAAGACGTCTCGTTTCCGGATTGATTTCGATCACTTCGACATCGATTTCGTCCCCGACGTTGAGATAATCTTTGGGATTTTTGATATCTTTGTCCCAAGAGACTTCGGAGACATGCAAGAAACCTTCGATATCGTTGCCAAGATCGACGAATGCACCATAAGGTTCGATATTGCTGACGGTCACCTTGATGGCATCGCCCTCTTCCAACTGTTCGATGATCTCTTCCCACGGATCGGGCATCGTCTGCTTGATCGAAAGTGAGAGATGACGTTTTTTGGGATCGTAGGCGATCGCTTTGACTTCGACCTTGTCCCCTTCGTTGTAGAGACTGGCCGGATTGACGGGGCCTTTGTAGCTGATTTCACTGTAGTGCACCAATCCTTCGACGCCACCGACGTCGACGAACATACCGTAACTCGTGATTTTCTTGATTTCACCTTCGACGATCTTCTCTTCTTCCATCAATTTCTCGACGATCTCTTTACGCATTTTACGCTGTTGGTCGAGATATTTTCGTCGTGAGATGACGATGGAGTCGCGATCTTTGTCGAGCTTGAGAATCACCGCCTTGATCTCTTTGCCGATAGGATTTTTCCCCATTGCGAAAGCCGCCTGACTCATCGGCATGAAAAACTCGATGTTTCCTTCACCGATCACGAAATAGCCGCCTCGGTTCTTACGTACCACTTTACCTTCGACGACCATGTTTTCGGCGTCGTTTTCATGTTCCTCGATAAATTTTCGTACGTTGGCTTTGCGAATCGCTTTCTGATACGACGCTTGAGGACGTTCGTTCCGGTAGCCGGTGATGACCACGGGAAGGGTGTCACCTACTTTGAAAATCACATTGCCTTCCTCGTCTCTCAATTCATCGAGGTTGACGGCCGCTTCCTGCTTGCGACCCACATCTACGAGTGCCTGGTTGTCCGCTTCACGAATCTCTACGATCACACCGTCGGTAATACTTCCGCCCTGCTCCTTTTTTTCAAACGCGTCCAACATCGACGCGAAGTCTTCCTCCATGTTTTCGATCTCTTCCATTGAGGCCTTGTCCATACCTGTTTCCTTTTCCGATTTTAAAGTGGTGTATTATACTTTAAATTCTCTTATTTTTCCAATAATCTCTTCGATGATCCACTCCGGCGTCGAGGCCCCTGCCGTCACGCCACACAATTTTTTACCTTCGAACCACTCTTTTTCTAGTTCAGCTTTCGACTCCACATGATAGGAATCCGTACAATACTCCTTACAGATCGTATAGAGCTGTTTGGTATTGGAAGATTGCTTGCCGCCGACGACGATCATCACATCCGCCCGCTTGGCCAACTCCCTGGCGGCGTCTTGATTTTCGAAAGTGGCGTTGCAAATCGTGTTGAAGACACGCACCTCTTTGTGCCGGGGTACGAGATAGGCGATGATCTTGTTGTACTCCTCGATCTTTCGAGTCGTCTGCGCAACGATCGCCACCCGTTCCCTCAAACGATGTTGCGCCAACTCCTCCACACTCAATACGGCGTATACCGGTCCTGTCGCGTAACTCATCACCCCTTTGATCTCCGGATGGTTCACATCGCCGAAAATGACGATGTCGTATCCCTCTTGACTCATCTCCTCCACGATCTGCTGAGGCTTGGTCACGAACGGGCACGTGGCATCGATCACATCGCCCCCTTTCGCTCTCAGCTTTTTCAGATCCTCTTTGGGAATACCATGGGTGCGTATCACCGTCGGTTGTCCCGGTTTGATATCGTCCAACGTGGTCGCCAAAGAGACGTCGTAGTCTCGTTTGAGCCGATCAATTTCCATATTGTTGTGGATCAACGGTCCAAGCGTCGAAGCCCCCGGGTGCTCTTCCGCGATTTTGATCGCCCGTTTGACGCCGAAACAGAAACCGTAACTTTGAGCCAGTTCGATTTTCATGATTCCACCTCCGTCAGACGCCCGAGCAGCTGAACGAAATTGGGAAAAGAGGTGTCGATACATGCGGTATCTTCTATCTCCATCCCTGCGACCAAACCGGCGATCGCGAAACTCATGGCGATCCGATGATCACCGCAACTGTCGATCGTCGCGGATTTGATCGTGCCGCCTGTGATACGATATCCATCTTCCGACTCCTCGCAAGCGATCCCACATCGTTTCAAACCCTTGACGACGCAGGCGATGCGATCGGATTCCTTGACTCTCAACTCTTGGGCGTTGCTGACTTCACTCACTCCTTCCGCCACCGCCATAGCGATCGACAGAGCAGGCAGTTCGTCGATGAGCCAGGATATCCGGTCACTCACTTTCACACTCTTCAATCGATTGGGACCTACGACGACGATATCGCCGATCGGTTCGTAACGGTTCTCTTTCTGCACCAATTTCACTTGTGCACCCATTCGCCCCAAAACATGGTAGGCTTCGATGCGGGTGGGATTGAGTGTCACGTCTTGGATGACGACCTTCGAGCCAGGCACGATCGCCGCGGCCACCGCGAAAAAGAAGGCACTGGAAGGGTCCGCCGGCACCGTCATTTCCAGAGGTTCTAGCGGACGGCGAAGGGGCTCGATCGTGATCGTTTCCCAGCTCTCCAGATTGGCACCCATGCCTCGCAACATTCTTTCCGTATGATCACGACTCAATTCCGGCTCTTTGTAGGTCGACACGTCGTCCGCCCGCAACGCCGCAAGGATCATCGCACTCTTCACTTGCGCGGAGGCGATGGGACTTTCGTAGTGAAAAGCTCGTAGTTTCTCTCCGCGAATGCACAACGGTGCCAGATTGCCCGATTCTCGACCATCGATTTTGGCACCGATCTGCCTCAGAGGATCGGCCACTCGACGCATCGGCCGCCGACGCAGGTACCGATCGCCGCTTAGTACGTAATGCCCTTCCACCGCACTCAACAGACCGCAAAAAAGGCGCATCGCCGTGCCTGAATTGCCGCAGTCGAGCACGTCATCGGGCTCCGACATTCGCTCGGGGGGTGTGATGACGATCTTCCGGCCGTCGTCTTCGATATCGGCACCCAGTTTTTCGACGATTCTAAGCGTATTGAGGGTATCTTCGGCCCGAAGATAGTTGCCTATTACGCTCGGTCGATCGCTAAGCAATGAAAAGATCGCGCATCGATGTGAAATCGATTTGTCGCTGGCGATCTCGTCGCAAACGAAATCGAAAGGCTTGGCGGGAGCCACCTTGAGTCGTTTCATCGTAGTTTCGCCCCACACGATTGTTCAAGGAGCTGCAACACCTCTTCCATCACGGCGTTGATCTCCCGCTCTTCCAACGTTTTTTGCATCGAAGAGAGTTGAAAACGAAGGGTCAAACTCACATCTTCTCCCAAGCTCTCGTCGACGTAACGGTCGATCGGGTAGAAACGTTCCACGACTTCCGGGAGCTTGCCCTCCAGAGTTCTTCGTATCTTGGCATATGGTAAAGATTGCGGCACCACCACGCTTAGGTCACGAAAGACCGGCGTGAACTGGCTGATGGCCTTGGCCTGTACCTCTTTAGCCCCGAGTTTCGACAAATCGAACTCGGCGAAATAGGTATCCGGCAAATCGTACATTCTGGCGACGGATGGGTGGAGTTTACTGACGATGCCCACCGCTTCGCCATCCATCATCACCGCCGCGGATTGATAGGGATGCATCAGGCCGTTCGTCGCTTCGGTCGTCTCCAATTCGAAGGCACCGAGGATCGAAGAGAGTTTATGAACGAACGAAGGGAAGTCGATCATAGCCGGTTTACCGGCATTGGAGAGACTCGGCGACTCTTTCTCGCCACTATAAGCGAAAAGCAGATGATGAAACTCGTTACGCTCGGCATCGAAAACTTTGCCCACTTCAAAAAGCGGGATCCGTCGTTTGGACATCGCGACATTGCGTTTCAAAGAATCGAGCATCGTGACCATAAGGCTCGGCCTGAGACCGTCCATCTCGCCGGTAATGGGATTGAGCAAAGCTTTTTCAGGGACGATCGGTTCGAATCCCAATTCCATGAGGCGTGCATTGTCGCAAAAGATATAGTGCACCGTTTCGAAAAAACCCGTCGCGACCGCTTTGATACGAAGGTCACGCACGAATTTGTATCGCCGTAAATCGTGGGTCGAACGGTTCGCTTCCTCAAAACGGAGCGGTTTGGAAGCGATATTGTCGATACCGACGATACGAACGATCTCTTCGACGATATCTTGTCTGTTGAAGATATCATGTCGGAAAGCGGGAACGTCGAAAACGACCCGTCCTCCCTCCGTGCGGTGGATGTGAAAACCCAGCTTGGAGAGAATGGAGACGACGGTCGTCATTTCGATAGATTGCCCGACCAAATCCGCGATCTCCTCCATCGAGATATCGAGAGTCAGTCTCTCTTTTTCGACCGTATATTCGGTGCACCCTGCATATAGATCCATCGTCAGGTGATCTTGAAGGGTCAGCAACAGCACACGCATACCGAAATCCAAATCCGGTTCACTCCCTCTGGAGGTTCGATAGTAGAGGGAATCCGTCTTCAACATGCCTTTTTTCACGGCCCTGGCAAGGCGTTCGGGTTCTGCGTAACTGGCTTCCAGGACGAAGCGGGTCTCATTGGGTGCCGCTTTGCTCCGATCCGTTTGATAAATCCCCACCAGCGACAACTCTTCATCGCCACTCACCAGACGCCCCAATCCATCGTCGGTCTCCTGAAGTTGCAACAAAGCCATCCCCTCGTCATGGCTCAGATGGGAAAACCCGTACTCTCGTAATATGACACCACTCGCATGGGTCGCATAGGCCAAAAACGCGTCCATACCTCGTATATCCGTCTGGTCTATGAAGCCCAACCTTAAACGCAAAAGCACAGGAACTTCGATCGATTCGGCTTCTACAACACGATAGAGAAGGTCCACGGCCGGCGTCCCGACATGGCTAAAATGAAGGACCCGCCCAATACCCAACTTCGGATTCTCCTTCTCTTTTCTCTCCACGGGCTTCATCGGACGATCGAACGCGACGGAGAGTTCTCTCGCTACACCGTGAATACTTAGACAATCCCCACGATTGGCGGTCAGTTCGATTTCGATGACATCGTCGTTGAGAAATGGGTTGTGACACAGTTCGTCGCCCGGGCGTAGGTCACCGATGCTCTCATCGAGCACCATGATCCCTTCATCCGTTTTGGGTAGACCGAGTTCGGTCGCGGAGCAGACCATCCCGTCACTCTCGACACCGCGAAGCTTGGCATGCTTGATTTTCATACCGTTTGGCATGACGGCACCGACCGTCGCCACGGGGACGTACTGCCCGGCCGCGATGTTCTTTGCCCCACAGACGATTTGGCGGGTAGCGGTACCTAAATCGATCTGACAGACACTGAGTTTGTCGGCATCGGGATGTTTCTCGCATGATTGGACATGGCCTATGACGATTTTTTCCGGAATGCGATGACGTGTCAAAGCATCCACTTCCAAACCGATCGCGTTGAGTCTCTTGCAAATCTCTTCCGTCGAAATGCCTTCGAGGTCGACCCACTCTTGTAACCAAGTTCTTGTCACTATCATCGAAACTGCTCCAACAAACGAAGATCGCCCTCGAAAAGAGAGCGTAGGTCGGGAATTTTATGCAACAGCATCGCGAATCGCTCCACGCCCAACCCAAAAGCGTAACCACTGACATTTTCATAACCGACCGCTTTGAAAACGTTGGGATCCACCATGCCACAGCCCAAGACTTCCAGCCACCCCGTCTGCGAACAGACTCGACATCCCGTCCCACCGCAAAAGATACAGCTGATATCCACTTCCGCCGATGGTTCCGTGAAAGGGAAAAAACTGGGGCGGAAACGAACCGCTACGTCTCCGAACATCGTATGGAGAAAATCTTCCAGAATCCATTTGAGATTGGCGAAAGAGACTCGACCTTTTTCATCGACCATCAATCCCTCGACCTGGTGAAATTGTGGCGTATGGGTCAGATCGAAATCCCTTCGAAAGACGGCACCCGGACTGATCATTCGAATCGGCGGTTTCTGATGCAACATCGTACGTATCTGGACCGGTGAAGTATGGGTACGGAGCAGTTTTCCATCTTTGAAGTAAAAGGTGTCTTGCATATCCCTGGCCGGATGGTAATCGGGCAGATTCAACGCCTCGAAATTGTGAAATTCGTCCTCGACGAGGGGGCCGTTTTCGACCGAAAAATTGAGCGACACGAAATAGTCGATAATCCTGTCCATCGTATGCATCACTGGATGGAGCGCTCCGACCTGAGGTGTCGGTGTATAGAGCGTGACGTCCAACGCTTCACTTTTGAGACGCATCTCGAGTGCCGTGGCCTCCAACTGCGCCTTTTTACGCTCGAAAGCTTCCGTCAACCTCTGTTTGAGAAGGTTGAGTTCCTTGGCCATTTTCGGTTTTTCTTCGGCCGGTATGTTCTTCATATTGGCGAAAGCTTTCGCCAAATCCCCCTTTTTGCCGAAGATAGCGACTCTCACCGCTTCCAGCGCCTCCAAGGAGTCGGCCCTTTCGATTTTATCGATCCATTGCTCCACACCAAACCCTTTATAGCGTGAGATTTGGGCCGATTGTATAACAATCTTCATTACACTCCGCTGACTTGGAAAACAAAACGAAAAAGTTTCGGCAAGTCCGTTTACCATGCCTCATGGGTGTATTAGATCGACACTTTCCACTCGCCGCTCCATCCTTCTGGTATAATGCTCGTCAAAAAAAGGAGAGCGTTCATGTGTATCTTCTGTCAGATCGTAAAAGGCGAAATACCTGCCAATAAAGTGCTCGAAAACGACGAGTTCATGGCATTTCACGACATCAATCCCATCGCCCCCGTCCATATTTTAATCATTCCTAAAGAGCACGTAGAAAACTTCCAATCCGCATCCCCCGAACTGATGGCGAAAATGACCCCGTTTATCCAGGACGTGGCCAAGGAGTTATGCCTACACGAGACCGGATACCGCCTCGTGACCAACAATGGTAGAGATGGCGGTCAGGAGGTCCCCCATCTTCATTTCCATCTACTCGGCGGTGCGAAACTCAAATGGACCCATCTAACCCACGACGAAACACATAAAAATCTCTAAAACGGCGAAGGCCTATGCGATAGGCTTTTGCGACCCGGCCGGTCGCAGACCTATTGCTCTCGCTTCTCCTTCTCGAGCCATGCTCGCACCCTTTCGATCTGTTCCCGTGTTCGCTGACTCGATGTGCCGCCTTCCGAATTTCTCGCATTCATCGAATGACGGATGGAAAGGTATTCCGTCACATCGGGCTTGATCCTCTCATCGATCGTTCTCAGATCCTCAGCACTCAATTCGCTCAAATCCACGCCTTTCTCTTCGGCAAGGGCGACGGCACGGCCCGTGATAAAGTGCGCTTCACGAAAGGGAACACCGCATTTTTCCACGAGATAATCGGCCAAATCGGTCGCACTCAAATGTCCGACTCGACAGGCCTGTTCCATCTTTTCTACATTGACATGCATGGTTTTGATCACTTCGTTCAAAATGGTCAGTGAGATTTCGGCCGTTTCCACACTATCGAAGACACCCTCTTTGTCCTCTTGCATATCTTTGTTGTAAGCCAGAGGTAGTCCCTTCATAACCGTCAGAAGAGCCATCAAGTTGCCGTACGTTCGTCCCGTTTTACCTCGCAATAGTTCAGGAACATCCGGGTTCTTTTTTTGAGGCATGATCGAACTACCCGTCGAGTAGGCATCGCTTAAAGTGACGAATCCAAACTCCGAGCTCGACCAAAGAATCAGCTCTTCCGCAAGTCGAGAAATATGCATCATCATCGTCGCGATATTGAAAAGCATTTCCAAAGCAAAATCGCGATCGCTAACGGTATCGAGGCAATTGAGTGTCGGCTCGTCGAAGCCAAGCGCTTTAGCCGTCATACGACGATCGATAGGATGAGGCGTACCAGCCAACGCGGCACATCCTATCGGCGAAAAGTTGTTGCGTTCATAACTGCTGGCGAATCTTTCGAAATCCCGTTTCAACATCGACGCATATGCCATGAGATGGTAGCCGAAATTGATGGGCTGGGCATGTTGGAGATGGGTCATCCCTGGAAGCATCGTCTCCACATGCTCATCGGCGACCTGGACCAACGTATCGATTGTTTCGAGGATCAACGCACGTATCATCTCGTTGTGTGCCTGGACATAAAGTCGAAAATCGAGAGCCACTTGATCGTTTCGACTACGCGCCGTATGAAGTTTTTTGCCGGCATCGCCGATGATATCCGTCAAACGCTTTTCGATCGCCATATGGATATCTTCATCGGAGATATCGAAAGTAAATTTTCCATTTCTAATTTCGTCGAGTATTTGTGCCATACCCTTTTGGATGGCATCATACTCCTCGTCGCTCAATAGACCACGGGCATGAAGCATTTTGGCATGGGCCAATGAACCTTTGATATCGTATTCGTACAATTTTCTATCAAAATCCAAAGAAGCATTGAATCGATCCAACAACGCCGAGGCACTCTCACTGAATCGACCAGACCACATCTTTCCCATAGCGAACTCCTCAAATTTGTTCGCTATTGTATCAAAAAGAGAGTGCCAAAGGAGCTGACTCGTCAGTTACAGGCAGGAACGTTACCACTATCATTTGCGTATTTCATGAAAAATTGGCGCATATGCCTGATACTCTTTTTGAATCGTTTGGATTGAAGCTTCTCAAGCGCTTTTTGATCGTTTTTATGTGCTTGCAGAAGCAGTTGAGCGTTATTGTCGAAATACTCTTCCCACTCATCCTGCGAATGCTCTTTGGCCAGTTTACCGCCGGATTTGTGACACTTTTTACAAATTTTCATAAAAGCTCTCTGCCCCTTGTAGACAGAAGCCTGCGATACGACCGAGCCAATACCCAAGATTATCAACAGCACGAACAATTTCCGCATGGCACACCTTTCTATTTTTATAAACTAAACTTATTATAGGCCATCAAATATAAAAAGAGCATAAACGTCATAGTCATAATCGTCAAAAATACTATTTAGTTAAGAGATTGTAATATAACGTAGCAGTCTCGATGCTTCGGATTTCGATAAGGGGTATTGATACAACAATTATGAATAGAATATCATGTAGAGTGGTGGAAATTTGTAAGAAAGAGAAACTCTCCAGTCCGGCACCGACCTACCTTCCCACAC
>CAZORY010000026.1:13500-15076 GCA_964582435.1 uncultured Campylobacterales bacterium | reverse complement strand
ACCTATGGGTTGAGCGATAGGGCGACTGTGCCAATATTTTGACCAAAAAATCTTCTATCCTTCACTAGATCCCTTAAATAGGTGATTTCGTGAGGATGTTTTGAAGTTTTGGTTTTTATTGATAAAATTACATAGAAGCGCCTTTTTATGGGAATGTTCGATTGATAGAGAGTAGTGAACCGCCGCATAGGCGGCTTAGAAAGACGTGTTAAGTTGATTGCCGACGACTACTTGGTGAACCGCCGCATAGGCGGCTTAGAAAAATAGGCAACGGCAGCCAGTCTTTCAAGAGAAGTGAACCGCCGCATAGGCGGCTTAGAAAAAAATCGGTGACAAACTTCGAAATTTGTCACGGTGAACCGCCGCATAGGCGGCTTAGAAAAAACTTAAACAACCCTTCTTAACCCCTTTAAAGTGAACCGCCGCATAGGCGGCTTAGAAAGATTACGAAAGATAAGTTTTTAGAGTATGTCGGTGAACCGCCGCATAGGCGGCTTAGAAATGAAAGCGTATCTAAAGCTCTCGAAGAAGATGGTGAACCGCCGCATAGGCGGCTTAGAAATCACATCCTCGTCAATTGGCGAGGGCTTACAGGTGAACCGCCGCATAGGCGGCTTAGAAAAAAGAACTCGCGGGCTACATCATGGAAAACGGGTGAACCGCCGCATAGGCGGCTTAGAAATGAATTCTGGGCCGTAGGAGGGTTGGTGACAAGTGAACCGCCGCATAGGCGGCTTAGAAACAAAGGCTCCCGTGTATCGATAGCAGGCATTCGTGAACCGCCGCATAGGCGGCTTAGAAATGGGGGTAGGGTTAGGTATGGGTGAAGGGTCGGTGAACCGCCGCATAGGCGGCTTAGAAAAGCGAAGCCATCAGCAATCGGCTCATATCGCAGTGAACCGCCGCATAGGCGGCTTAGAAATCAAAACAACCTACCACCCTCCCCGCTCCTGAGTGAACCGCCGCATAGGCGGCTTAGAAACTTAATAAAAAAGTACTATGATTTTTCGTCCGGTGAACCGCCGCATAGGCGGCTTAGAAATCTCATGGCCTCTCATAGCCTCTTGTAGCCTCGTGAACCGCCGCATAGGCGGCTTAGAAAACAGCCAGCGTTGATGCCCGATCACGCGATCGGTGAACCGCCGCATAGGCGGCTTAGAAAGAGCTGAGAGAGATTTTCGACATGATGCTCGAGTGAACCGCCGCATAGGCGGCTTAGAAAATCAGCGACCCGTCTTTTTTCTTTCTCGCGAAGTGAACCGCCGCATAGGCGGCTTAGAAAAAACGGCTGCCGATACCGTTGCCGCGATACATGTGAACCGCCGCATAGGCGGCTTAGAAAACTCGAAGCTCGTCATGTACGGATTGGGAGAAGTGAACCGCCGCATAGGCGGCTTAGAAAAGTGCATCCGCTTCGCTGTCACTGTCGCTCATGTGAACCGCCGCATAGGCGGCTTAGAAAAAACTGTTCGCGCTTATGAACATGCACAAGATCGTGAACCGCCGCATAGGCGGCTTAGAAAAGAAGGATTTGGCTTCCTCTATGAGTGGTTTTGTGAACCGCCGCATAGGCGGC
>CAZORY010000026.1:0-13490 GCA_964582435.1 uncultured Campylobacterales bacterium | reverse complement strand
TTTCTGCTATGGCTTTAGCCGGTGAACCGCCGCATAGGCGGCTTAGAAAGTGTTGCAACGCCTCGACAACTTTTCGTGCGAGTGAACCGCCGCATAGGCGGCTTAGAAAGATAAGTCTTTGCCAGTTTTCAAACGACCGAAGTGAACCGCCGCATAGGCGGCTTAGAAATTGATTTGTATTGTGTCCTCGTTTTGCATATTGTGAACCGCCGCATAGGCGGCTTAGAAAGGCGTGTGGACGATTAGCGTCGGTGATAGTGCGTGAACCGCCGCATAGGCGGCTTAGAAATTTATGAGTGGTTCTACAAGCAAAAGAAATCTGTGAACCGCCGCATAGGCGGCTTAGAAAGTTCAGCGGTATCTCCATCGCAATCTCCACCGGTGAACCGCCGCATAGGCGGCTTAGAAATGCACCATCGTGTAAAGATTCCTCGATGTTTGGTGAACCGCCGCATAGGCGGCTTGGAAATGTGGCATTAGATATTCTCTTGATCGTTGGGAAAATTCGCGTACGGTTACAAGATTTTATTTGACGGATCGTGCAGATAGCGGCGGCAGTTGCCGATAGATCATGAAAGCCGTCCAAAAGTGTATGCAGTCACTTTTACGACAAGCCGTCCTATCCGAGGTTTTTGGGGAAGATTCCTTTGATCGCTTCCTGTAAGTCGGCGGGATAGACGATGAATTTTCCGTTGTCCGTTTCGGCCAATTTTTTGAGCGCCTCGATGTATCGATCGCCTAGCAAAAAGTTCGCACCATGCCCTTTGGATTCTATCGACGAGGAGATTTGACGGATCGCTTCGGAGGAGGCCTCCGCCAATCTGATCTGCGCTTCCGCTTCCCGTTTCGCCGCTTCCAATTTCCCGTCGGCTTCCAGAATCGTCGCGTTTTTGTTCCCCTCCGCGAGCGTTTCGATGGCCCGTCGTTCCCGCTCGGCGGCCGCTTGTTTCTCCATCGCCTGTTGCATGGATGGACTGGGTGTGATGTCTTGGATTTCGACGGTCTTGACGGTAATGCCCCAGTCCGCTACATCGTCCACGATTTGGGATTTGAGACGACTTTTGATGATCTCTCGGTTGCTGAGCGCCTCGTCGAGTTTCATCTCCCCTATGATGGAACGCAGGGTAGTCATGATGAGGTTCTGGATGGCCAGTTTGAAATCCTCTACGCCATAGAGGGCTTTGACGGGATCGGTGACTTTGATGAACGCCACGGCATTGGTGATGATGACGGCGTTGTCTTTGGTGATGACCTCTTGTTTGGAGACATCGAGGATGATATCTCTGGTCGAGAGTCGCTGTCGGATTCTGTCGATGAAAGGCACGATGACGTTCAAACCCGGCTTCATGACTTTGTGGAATCTCCCGAGCCTCTCCACGATCCACTCCTCGCCTTGGGGCACGATCCGCACGCCGGCTAGCAAAAAGACGAATATGGCGACCAGAAGTACGACGGCTATCGACAATTCAGGCATGGTGTCTCCTTCAAACACTTTTGACTTTGATGATTTGACCGTAGACTTTGTCGACGACGATTCGCTGGCCGACATCGAGGGAGCGATCGTGATCGCTTTCGACCACCCACTCCCTGTCGCCCAGTACGGGCAGATCGAAGCGGGCGAGATATCGACCTTCACCCAATTTTTCGACGACGACACCTTCGATACCTACATATTCACCTTCCGATTGTCCGACGGAAAGAGATTTTTCGACCTTTCGGAACCATTTCCAGTAGACGAAAAGGGAGGTGAACGAAACGATGCCCCAAAGAAAGAGCGCCGTCGAAAATTGGAGGTGGTAAAAATAGTCGATCGTTCCCACGACGATCGCCCCGAAAGCGAACCAGACGACGATAAAAGTGGCTGTCAACATTTCGACGACCGCCAGGACGATGCCCAGAACGATCCAATGCCACCAAAGAACGAGATGATCGAGTGTTTCCATATCTGAAGTATAACACAGAGCGATATGTTTTTCGCCGTGAATGGTAGAAAGCTTTGAGCGGTGGGATGGCATTTGGGAAGGAGTGCTTTCGCCGAAGGGCTGAGAGATCCGTTTCGATAGACGTAGGTGGCCTGTTTGTGGGTGTGGCGGGGCATTCGTACAGTCGTCGTCGGTGATTCGTTCGCACCCAATGTAGGGTGTGCGAGGATGAAATATCGAAATCATAGTTTCTTTTGGATAAAATGGCGCTATCACAGCGCAAGGATAGTGGATTGAGACGATTGAAGATCATGGCGACGGTACTGCTCGCCAGTGCCACCTTGGCGATGGGAGGCCTCGTGGATGCCGTCAGTATCGTCGTGGACGACATGCCCATCACCCTTTACGAAATCTATAAAACCGAAAAACAGATGGGGCTTTCGAAGAAGAAAGCGGTGGAATATTTGATTCGCAAAAAGCTAAGAGAAGAAGAGCTCAAACGTCTTGGGATCACGGTGGACGAGTTCGATATCGACAACGAGATCGAAAAGATCGCCAAGCAAAACGGCATCGATTCGTTGAAGCTACGCGCCATCCTCACTCAGCGGGGGGTGGACTGGAAGGCGTACAAACGAAAAATCAAAGAGAGGCTTTTGCAAGAGCGCCTCTATCGGCAGATTGTAAGTACCAAAATCCAGCCCCCCAGCGAAGAGACGCTGAAAGAGTATTATCAACTCCACCTGAACGAATTTTCCATACCCGAAGCGATTCAGGTGATCCAGTATTCCGCCCCCAATCGCGAAGCCTTGCGCGAAGCGATGCAAAATCCGCTGGCCCAGGTGCCGGGGGTGACGCGCAAACCCGAAACGATCCGCCCTGATCAGGTCAATCGCCGATTGCTCTTTCTACTTACGCAAACACCCAAGGGCCATTTCAGCGAAGTGGTCCCCGTCCAGGGGCAGTACGTGACTTTCTATATCCAAGATTTCGTCAATCCCCATCCCCTGCCTTTCGAACAGGTCAAGCAGCGAGTCTACACCCAATGGATGGAGGCCAAACGCCAAGAGGCGATCAAGAGCCACTTCGACAAACTTCGGGCGGAAGCGGACATCAAAATCCTTCGAGCGCCATAAGGTCGGGAGCGTTGAAATCTCGCCGTGCCTGAGGCACGGCGTCTGTTTCAGAGGTGTTCTTCGAGGTATTTCGTATCGAAGTCGTTGTTGATGAAATCTTCGTTGCGCATCATGCGGCGATGGAAGTCGACGACCGTCTTGATGCCACCGATCTCGAATTCGTCCATCGCCCGACGCATTCTAGCGATCGCACGATCTCTCGTATCGCCTTTGACGATCACCTTCCCGATCATGGAATCGTAATGTTGGGGGATGATGTAGCCTGCATGGGCATGGCTGTCGATGCGCACATCTTTGCCGCCCGGGGCGATCCAGCGGTTGATCTTGCCCGGACACGGCATGAACGTGACGGGATCTTCGGCGGTGATGCGGCATTCGATCGCATGGCCGCTCAGTCGCACCTCCTCTTGATCGAAGAGCTTTTCACCCTCGGCGATGCGGATCATCCATTCGATGATGTCGATGCCACTCACCATCTCGCTCACGCAGTGCTCCACTTGTAAACGGGTGTTCATCTCCATGAAATAGAAGTTTCTATGTTTGTCCACGAGAAATTCGAAAGTCCCCGCACTTTCGTAACCGATATGTTTGGTCGCCTTGACCGCCGCTTCGTGAAGCCTGGCGCGGGTTTCGTCGTCGAGGAATAGGGCGGGAGACTCTTCGATCAATTTCTGGTGCCGGCGTTGCATCGAGCAGTCCCGTTCGCCGATATGTACCGCGTTTCCATGGCTGTCGGCAAGGACTTGCACCTCGATATGGCGGGGTTTTTCGATAAATTTTTCCATATAGATGGTCCCGTCGCCGAAGGCCGTGATCGCTTCGCTCTCGGCGGCGAGATAGGCGTTTTCGATGTAGCTTTCGTCTTCCACGACGCGCATGCCGCGCCCCCCACCGCCGGCGGCCGCTTTGAGGATGACGGGATAGCCCATTTCACGGGCCAGGCGTTTGGCTTCGTCGATATCTTTGATGGCGCCGTCGCTGCCTGGGATGACGGGCACGCCCGCCTCTTTCATCACCTGTTTGGCTTTTGATTTGTCGCTCATGAGCGCCATCACATCCACGCTCGGACCGATGAATTTGATCCCGTGGAATTGACAGATTTCGACGAAATTCTGGTTTTCGCTCAAAAAACCGTAGCCGGGAAAGATGGCGTCGCATTCGCTCACCTCCGCGGCGGCGATGATGGCGGGAATGTTGAGGTAGCTCTCGGCGCTTTTGGGCCCCCCGATGCAGATCGTGGCGTCGGCCAGCCTCAGATAGCTCGCCTCCTTGTCGGCCGTGGAGTAGACGGCGACCGCCTCCTTGCCCATCTCTTTGATCGTACGGATCGCCCGCAAGGCGATTTCACCCCGGTTGGCGATCAGAATGCGTTTGATCGTGGCCATCGGCTCAAACCTTTTCGACCAAAAAGAGGGGCATGTCGTATTCGACGGGTTGGCCGTCTTCGACGAGGATATCGAGGATTTTGCAGTCGAATTCCGCTTCGAGTTCGTTCATGATCTTCATGGCTTCCAGGATGCAAAGGGTCTGGCCCTTTTTGACGACGTCGCCTTTTTTGACGAAAGGGGGCGAGTCGGGGGAGGGGGCTCGGTAGAAGGTCCCTACCATCGGGGAAGTGATGTAGACGGCGTTGTCGGGGAGCTCTTTTTCGGCGCTTTGAGCGGCCGGTGCCGCCGATGCCGCCGGTGCGGGCGTCGTACTTTGTGGCGTTGGCGTTTGGGTGGGGATAGGCGTCGTGGCCGTGACGGCCGCTCCGCCTTTTTCCAGTACCAGACCGAAATCTCCCTGTTCGATTTTGATCTTGCTGAGATTGGAATTGTTGAAAACTTTGATGAGATCTTTGATTTCTTTGAGTGTCATGGTCGGCTCCATAGGTTTATGAGTGAAGTGGTATATAATATCAAAATTACTTTTCAAGGAAACTAAGATGGGTCTCAAAAGCGACAGTTGGATACGCCGCAAAGCGCTCGAAGAGAAGATGATCGAACCTTTTTGCGAAGATCAAGTGGGCAAAGGGGTCGTCAGTTACGGTCTAAGCAGCTATGGTTACGATATCAGAGTGAGCGACGAGTTCAAGATTTTCACCAACGTCAACGCCGAAGTGGTCGATCCCAAACATTTCGACGAACGCAACGTGGTCGATTTCAGGGGCGATATCTGTATCGTACCGCCCAACTCTTTCGCATTGGCCAGAACGGTGGAGTATTTTCGGATTCCTCGAAACGTTTTGGCGATCTGCTTGGGCAAAAGCACCTATGCCAGGTGCGGTATCATCGTCAACGTCACCCCTTTCGAGCCCGAATTCGAAGGCCATATCACGATCGAAATATCCAACACCACCCCTTTGCCGGCCAAAATCTACGCCAACGAAGGGATCGCTCAGGTCCTCTTTTTCGAAGGGGACGAAGCCTGTGAGGTCAGCTACAAGGACAAAGCGGGCAAATATCAGGCCCAAACGGGCATCACGCTACCTAGAATTTTGAGCGACGATTGAGAGCGCTCTTTTCGGTTCTTCTTTTGGCGAGTTTCGTGGCGTTCGCTTTCTGGATCAATCGTCACCGCCACGCCAATCTCCATGTCGTCAAAGACGTGGAGGTGCCGCTCTCCAAGGCCCCCTCCTCGAAGGATCTCGCGACGAACGATATCGACACGTTACGCTCCATCGCCTATCTGGAGCGTTACGTGATCGATGTGATCGATCATGGGTCGGCCCAGGGATTGGGCTTCGCGTACGGTGACATGCCCGCTCACATGGCCGACGAAAAAGCCGCCCCCAAGATCGCCGCCTATGTCGTGACACTTTCAGGCCGCCAGCCGACCCATCCGGAATGGGTCAAAGAGGGCAGCCTTCTTTATAGCAGCAATTGCGGGGGTTGCCACGGTGACGATGGCCGCGGCGTTCACGGGACGTTTCCCGATCTGACCCGTCGACCCCTTCTGGGTATCGAGCGGCGCATACGTCGTGCGCTTTCACTCGAACAGTGAGCGCAGCTTTTTCCAATCGAACTTTTTGGCTTCTTCCAACGCCGCTTGCCAATCCATATTTTCGAAATTGAAGGCCAAAAGAGCGTTTTGGGTCAATTGGACGACGACGACCCCGCTGTGGGCCTTTTTGTCGTAGTTGATGCCCACGTCGAATCCATCGATCTTCTGGATTTTCATCAGCATCTCGTCGTTTTCCATCGTCATGCCGGAGCTGTAGGGCCCCCACATCATCATCGCCTGCATGCCGGTGACGACCGAAGCGGTCAGAGAAGCGTCCCCTTTGGTGTACTCTCTGGTCGCCGTCACCACTTCGCCGCCCATCATCGGATTGGTCATTTTCATACCGGTACACTCGTCGGCCTTCCAGCCTGATAGATCCGGCATGTCGGCACAGATGGCTTTGTAATCGGGCAGGGCCCAGGCCGCCGAAGCGATCAGGGCTAGGGTGATTGCGATATGTGTCAATCGTCTCATGTCATTCTCCTTGTTCGTGATAGATTTCGAGGGTATCGTAGGTGCTCGCTACGATGCGCCCTTTGGCCGCACGGAAGTCGATGAACGTGCTCTTGGGCGGACTTTCGATCCTTTGCACCGGCCGTAACGTCTCGGCGTCGAAAAGGATCAGATCGACCCGATGCCTTCGTACGGCACCGTGATAGGTAACGAAATCGTGCGTGGCGTGAGCGCCTAAGATATATCGACCATCCGGTGTCGTTCGTACAATATCCACCGGTGTTCGGTATCGCCCGGAATCTTGGATCATACGCCCGGATCGTGTGTCGTATCGGCGGATCGCTCGGCCGACATAGGGGCGTGCGTAGACCCATCGGTCCTCGGGAGAGAAGGCGGCGGAGGCGAATCCCATCTTCATCGGCGACGACAGGGTCGCAAGGCGTCGACCGCTCGTAAGGTCCCATAGAGGCCCCGAGAGTGAAAGGACCCAGGGGTGCGAATGGGCGCGAAGCAGCCAAGCCCCCGTATGAGGGATTTTGCGAATTTTTGTCAGTGAGTGCGTATCGTAGAGAAGGAGATCGCCATCGTCCACCAAACCCAATAGGTGCCGATCGGGCCAGGTATGAAAAGCGGTGGCGTGTTTCGCAAAGCCGTTGATGTTGGCCGCATAATGGCCGAAGGAGAACGCGAGAGCCCTCTTTTCGAGTTTCCATCGATGCAGATCGATGAATCGGACCGCTTTCTCTTCCCATTTTTTCGGGTTTTGGATCATGAAAGCCAGTTTGCCGTCTCCAGTGAAACGTACCTCATCCAGTGCGTTGGCGAAGATCGATTCGTGAAGGATTTTCCCCGAGGGAAGTTCGACGAGGCTGATCTTTCCGACCGTATGGGCCGTACCTGCCGCGTCTTCGTAACTCATATCGATGATCGCGGCCGCCAATCGGCCGTCGGGCGAGATATCGATATCGGCGACCGGTGCATCGAGCCCGAGAGGTACGCTTCGGACATTGGCCGCATCATCGAGGATCAACAGGCCGGTTTCGCCCACGTTGCCGATCGGGGTGGATTGAAGTTCCGGATGGGCCATCGCGAATCGGAGGGCACCCTCCATCAGCAACGGTACCGCCCGCTCGACCAGGCTAGGGGGCATGAGCCGGCGGACCCAGCGGGGGGCCTCTTTGCGTTCATGAGCCGCCGTTTCCTCTCCCGCTTTTTTCATCGCTTGCCGATAATTCGCCCAACCGCCGTACTCTTTGCGAATCCCCTCTTCGATGATGGTACGTATCCGCTTTTTCTCCACTTCGATCTCCGCAGGGGTCGGCTCGATCTTGCTCATGTAGCCGGTCACGATCGTGGCCCCGTAGGTGACGATCGGTGTGAAGTAGAATTTGCCCGGCATGGAGATCCGCTGCTGCAGACGATAAGGGGATGCCCATGAGCATGTCAGACCTAGCCACAGACCGAGCAAAAACCACTTTCTCATCGGGGCCCCCCGATGATACCTGGGACGATCGGCATGGGGGCACCGCCGGGAAGGACAGGAATGGGAGGCATCGGTTGGGCATGGGTTCGTGCCTTGTCGGTGATGGCGGGATGGCCCCCTTGGTATCCGAAGTCTACCAAACGGGTACCGATACCTTTTTTAGGTGTCCCGTCGTCGACGTAGCCAAAAGGAACTTCCGCACTGGCCGTCACCCATGCACCGTTTTCAAGAGAGCGGATACGGGTGGCTTCGATCGTCTGGCCGTTGGGAAGACGGTAGGGCTTCGTAGTGAGGGAGACTTCGTATTCGCATCGGGGCGGAAACCAGATGTGCGCCGGCGTGAGGATCATGCTCAAGCGCTCGCCCCGCATTTTGACGAAGGCGTCGAGCATCGAGTGATCCACGAACCGGACGCCGTTTTTCGTCTGGAAGTAGAGGTCGTAAGGATCGAGGGTGAGCAGAGTGAAACTCCGACCGGCCAGATGAAAAGTCTTCGGGACGATGCGATACCATATCTGTAGATTGGGATGGGTCATGTCGATACCGTAGAGGGTGATGCCGTCGCGGGTGGTTTTGCCTACGTAGACCGCCGTCGTCCCGTTGGAGTAGGTGGCCCAGGCGCCTCGTTTCAACTGTTCGTAGGCTCGCTTCACGATGGCGTTTTGGAGCTTCACGATGGCTTCGGAGACTTTTTTGCATTCGGGTAGGGACATGTCGGCCCATCCATGCAGTGTCACGAGAGCCAATAGTGTCACGACGATTTTTTTCATGGTCAACACCTCCTATCGCGTGATTTCTAGATGAGGGCATCGCCTCAGATCGAAACGGACATGAGAACCGTTGGAGATCGCGAACCATCCCTCTGCCTGGCCGCCGGCACAACGGGCGGGCAGATAGTAGATCGTTTTGCCTCCTTTGGCTTCTTGGCCGATCTTTTCGATATCCCGATCTCTCAATCCGGTAAGAAACCCCGATGTTCTGAGCCGTCGCAGCAGCCGTGTCACCGCTTTTTTGAAATCGAAATTGGCGATGCGTACCGTATCGAGCGAAAAGAGTTCGTATTCGCTTCTTCCTTCGCCGAAATCTTCGGGAAAACGGGCGCCGTAGAGGGTCTTTTTCAAAAGGGCGTTGATGGCATGAAGACTCTCTTTGGCTTTTTGGAGGGAAGCGAACCCGCCTTCGCCGATATCGGCTTCGAGTTGTATGTAGGCAGGGGCGATCCACCGAAGGCGCCAGCGTGCGAAGGTCGGGTCGACGCACGGCTGTCCCTCTTCGCAGATGATTTTGGCGACGAATTCTCTATCCAATTTACGATAGATGAACGCGTCCGTTTCGTTGCGCTTTGCGTTCATGCAGCGGTTGAAGGTCTCCCAGTCCTTAAGGCACGACTTTTGGGTGAACCAAGGACGAAGATCGACGGAGGTGACGATCCGGGAGGGTTTTTGGATCTCCTTGGCGACGATGGAGAGATAGGGAATACCGAGACGGTCGGTCCCGATTCGTATCTCGTCGGCGCCCAGCTCCTTGCGTCGCCGCTCCAGCCAATCGGGAGGGACGCTTTTGAGACGTATCTCCGGTTTGCTGAGATAGAGCGTCATCCGGTCGGTGAGGGCGATCATCGCCCATAGGCTTTGAAAGGCGACGGCCGGTAGCAAAAGGAGAAAAAGCTTTTTCATACCATAAGGCCTATTCGACCAGACGGATCACCACCCGTCGATTTTTGGCACGGCCCTCCTCCGTGTCGTTGGAGGCCACGGGGTTGGCTTTGCCTTTGCCTTCGATCTTGAAAAGCTTCGGATCGACCTTTTCGCAATAGATCAGATAATCGGCGACCGATTGGGCCCTTTGCAAGGAGAGTTTGAGATTGTATTCGTCGGAGCCTACGTTGTCGGTGTAACCGGTGACGACGATCTTTTTGGCCGGATGTTCGCGTATGATGTCGCCTACCACGGCCAGCGCCTCTTTGGATTGGGGTTTGAGAATGAATTGGTTGAAATCGAAAAGTACCTTCTCCGGTACCGTCAGTTTCATCCCCTCTTTGGTTCGTTTGACACCGATGCCGAGCTTTTCGGGAGTGGGTCGGGCCTCTTTTTTCGTGTATTCGGCCACGACGATGTTGGAGATGAGGATGCCGTAGGCAGGAGAGTCCCAGACGATGAATTCGAAGCCGTGGGCTTTGGCTTTGAAGGGAATGGAGGCCAACCGCTTGCCGTCGACGAAGACCCGAAACTGATGACGCCTGACCTGGATATCGAAATGGATCTTTTTGCGCGAAAGCACTCCGGTGTGTTTGAGTCGTCCGACTTGCCCGAATTCGATTCTGTCGGCATAGAATGTCAGGTCGTACGGTGCGCCGACCAATGGATGGGGCTCTTTGTCCCACTCTTTTTCACTCTTGCCCTCGGTCAGTACGCGCATCTTCATTTTGGGCCCGATATTCTTTTTGCCTTCGGGATTGACCAGCAGGTCGTAGCTGATGGAAAAGTCCCGGTCTCCTAGCTCCAGCTTTTTCCAGAGTCGGAAGCCGTTGTCGCTGCTGGGTGCGATCCAGATATGGTCGTCGTACTTGACGCACTCGACAGCTTTTTCGAACCGATCGAAACCTTCGGGGAATTCACCCACCGGGCACTCCCTGAAATCGGTCTTGAAAAGTACTTTGTCGCCGGGTTCGAATTTCATTTTGCTTTTACCCGTCACCAAACCGCCTGCTAAGAGCAAGATTGGAACCATCACGCTTACCAGCACAACGACTATTTTTTTCACCATTTTTTGCCTCCTTCCTCATCGATCGTGATCTTTCGGTTTATATTAATTATACCAAGTCTCTCGAAAATTCGTGTGACATTTGGCACATTCTTAACGAATGAATTTGATATTTAATCATAAGTATTCAATCAACAAAGGATGAGATCGTGAAACGATCCATGACGATCTAGGTAGCTTGGATAGGGGGTGTCGGATTCTTGTGGTTGAGCGGATGCGGCGGAGGATCCTCTTCGAACGCCAATGTCGGTAGCGCAGGCGGGGCGGCCACGGTCAGCGTCCGATCGATTTCGGCCGAATGGCACCATGCCTGCGCCGTCGTCGAGGCCGACAACGGGCAAACGCAAGTCAAATGTTGGGAGTAGCAACGATCGTGGACAATTGGGCGACGGGACGAAGGTAGATCGTGCCGATCCCGTCAAAGTGCAGGGATTGTGACGAGTTAGACCCTTCGCTCCATCCAGAGGGCCAAGAACCAAAGGGCGTAGAGATGATGGCCGAAGCGCCCTTTTCGGGATTTCTCGACGATGAAACGCAAAGGCTCTTCGCGAAAGAGCCCGGTTTTTCGGTTGAAGTCGAAGAGCCGACGGATTTCACCGCTTTCATGAAGCCATTCGACCCAGGGGTAGGAGAATCCTTTCTTCTTGCGTGCGAGGATCGAAGATGGTAGATACCGGGCCGCCACCTTCTTGAGGAGCCATTTGGTCTCGTCACCCAGGCGCCAGTGGGGATCGGTCGAGAGGATGGCGCGGGCTAGCTCTTTATCGAGAAAAGGGCTTCTAGCCTCGATGCCGTGGGCCATCGTGACCCGGTCGAGTTTTTTGAGATAGAGCGCTTCGAGTTTGATTTTGAGATCGATATAGGCGTACCAGGAGAGTCCGTGGGGGGTGCCGAAGCGTCGGACGAGATGGGCGATGGCGTCCAAGGAGGCGTCGTCGGCGACATTGAAGCGAAAGATACGGTTGCGTTGCAAATCGGTAAAAAGTTCCGCGCCGCTGCGATAGAGGGGCGTGCCGTCCAGGGCCCGTTTGTACCACTCCCATTCCCGATTGGGGGCGTAATGGCTATGAAAATAGCGCGAAAGCCATCCTCGGTAGGGGAGGGCGACCACGTTCCTTTCGATAGCGGCCATCTCTGGGTAGAGGCGGTAACCGAAAAAGAGCTCGTCGGCACCGTCGCCCGTCAAAATCGCTTTGATACCGCTTGCGGCGATCTGTCGGCTTAGAAACCACAACGGTATGGCGGCCGGATCGCCTATCGGCTCGTCCAGATGTCGGGCCAAGGCTTTGGCGACCTCGAAAAACTCCTCCCGCTTCATCACCGTCTCGTGGTGATCGCTACCGATATGTTTCGCGACGATCCGGGCGTAGGGGCGTTCATCGTATTTTTCGTAGCTTTCGTAGCCGATGGTGAAGGTGGGGAGTGGGTGATCGAGCCGCTTTTGTGCAAGGGCCGCTACGAGAGAACTGTCCAATCCCCCGCTAAGCAGCGCGCCGATCGGAGCGTCGGCGACGAGTCGTAAGGCGACGGATCTTTCGAGATCTCTTTCGATATCGCGGGAAGAGATTTTTTGGCAGGTCGTGGGTGTGGCGGCGATGTCGTCGACACGGCGGACGATCCTCCCTTTCGCATAGCGTAGGTACTCGCCCGCTTCCAGTTGACGAATCGATGGATAGAGGGTTTCGGGGGCGACGTATCCTTGAAAGGCGAGATAGGTATCGAGGCGGCTTTTGGCGATGGGATCGCCTCCTAGATAGGCGACGATCGCCTTGATTTCGGAAGCGAAGATGAAAAGACCCTTGTGATGGGCATAGTAGAGGGGTTTTTTGCCGAATGGGTCGCGAAAGAGGTGCAGGCGATCGCGATCCCAAATGGCGATGGCGTACATGCCTCGCACTTTTTGGACGAACGAGGGCCCCCATCTCTTGAAAGCGCGAAGGGCTACTTCGGTATCGCTATCCGTTTCGCAGGCGTTCAGTTCGTCGCGAAGGGCTCGGTAGTTGTAGATTTCGCCGTTGGAGAGAATCGTGGCGCCATCGATCGTCATCGGTTGATCGGCTTCGGGGTGTGGGTCGATGATGGCTAGTCTGTGATGGGCCAAAAAGAGCCCCTCTCCTTGGACGATTCCCGACGTGTCCGGCCCTCTATGGGCAAGGGTCGCAAAAGCCGATCGGGCTTTGGTTTCGTCGTATTCGCCCACGATGCCAAAGATCGCACACACCTCTTAGCCTTTGGTGATTTTGACGGTGAAGTCCCCGTCGAGATAGCCCTCGTAGATTTCGATTTGACCAAAATGGCGACACGCCTTCGATATCTCTTTCGGAAGCCAATGATTATAGGTATCGCTTTTGTCTGCTCCTTGGAGAAGATTGAAAACGATTCCCCGATATGAGGCATCCAGGCAGCGTTTGATCGCCAGGATCGTCTCAAAGCGTGTCAGCAGATTGAAGCTGCCACTGGCGATATACCAGTCGGCATCAGGGAGGGGATCTTTGAGGATATCTCGTTGCAGGATTTTCTCTCCTGTCCGATCTCTGGCGATATCCACCATCTCCTTCAATGCGTCGATGCCGATATAGCGTCGGGGTCGCCATCCTCTCTCCCGTACATAGAGACAAAAATCACCGAAACCGCATCCGGCATCCACGATGCTACGTCCATCGCCGGGGCCGAGCGCTTTCAAAATAGCGCCAAAACGCTTTTTTTGACGGGTTTCGTCGCTCCATGCGACACCTCTGGCGGTCGTGCCGT
>CAZORY010000025.1:14211-15133 GCA_964582435.1 uncultured Campylobacterales bacterium | reverse complement strand
CACGACCAATTCGGAGGGGGGGGTGCAAGGATTCGATCTCGAAGAGCTCGCACCGGTTCTTGGCGCGATGAGCGATCTTGGAATCCCGCTGTGCGTGCATGGAGAAACGGGCGGTTTCGTGATGGATCGGGAGAAAGAGTTCATCCCCATTTACGAACGATTGGCCCGTCACTTCCCCGATCTGATGATCGTGATGGAGCATATCACGACCAAAGAAGCCGTCGCCGCTCTCGATCGCTACGACAATCTCTACGCTACGATCACGCTCCATCATCTGTATATCACCCTTGACGATGTGGCGGGGGGCTTGCTACAGCCCCATCTTTTTTGCAAGCCGATCGCCAAACGTCCCGAAGATCGATCCGCTCTGCTCAATGTGGCCTTGGGAGCCCATCCGAAAGTGATGTTCGGGTCCGATTCGGCCCCCCATCCAAGAGAAGCCAAGGAGGCACCCGGATGTGCGGCAGGTGTCTTTACCGCACCCTTGGCGTTGCCGGCGTTGGCTCAACTCTTCGACAAGCATGGGGCGTTGGCGAATCTGCAATCTTTCGTAAGCGACAACGCTCGTCGAATTTATGGTATCCATCCGCCGGCTAAAAAAGTGGTATTGGAAAACGCTTCCTGGCTCGTGCCCCAAATCTACGAAGAGACCGTCGTACCGATGTTCGCTGGCCAGAGTTTGGATTGGAGGATATTGAGTGTCGGATAGATTGGCGCAGGGTCGGCTTTTGGTGCTAGAAGACGACCGGTTGTTCGGTGAAACGTTGGTCGATTTTTTGGAAGGGGAAGGGTATGGCGTTGACCATTTTCTCGCCGCCCGTCCGGCGGTTGAGGCGATGTACGAAAGAGGTTACGATCTCTATCTGTTGGATGTCAACGTTCCGGATATCGACGGTTTCGAACTTCTAAAGGCGTTGCGCGC
>CAZORY010000025.1:0-14201 GCA_964582435.1 uncultured Campylobacterales bacterium | reverse complement strand
CGCAAGTGGCGACTCGACGCCGGCGATCTATATCACCTCCGCTCGCGACAAGGAGGCGTTGACCGAAGGGTTTCATAGCGGGGCGGACGACTACATGAAAAAACCGATCGACCTGGATGAGTTGCTTTTACGTATCGAAGCGCAACTGCGACGGCTGAAGCCGCCACAAAAAGTGGTCGTGGGGCGATATACGTTCGATATGGATCGCTACGCCCTTTACGAAGGGGAGACACTGATCTCGATGCCCAAAAAGGAGGCCGAACTCCTAGCACTGCTTTTGAAAAACCGGGGGGAAGTGGTGAGCGTGGGAGAGATTTTGGAGGAGCTCTACGGAGAGGAACGACCAGGCACCGGGGTCTTGCGGGTCTATATCAACAAACTCAAGCATCTTTTCGGCAAAGAGAGTATCAAAAATATCCGGGGGATAGGCTACTGTTTTGAAAAATGAGCATCTTGCGGCCAAAAGGCGTCAAATCGCCAAAGTGTTGCTTTTTTACGTCGCCACGTTTACATCGATGGCCGGGTTGATGTGGCTGGTTTTCGAAAATTTCGGTTATAGTCGGGACAATTTCGTCGTCACGGTAGCGATGTTGTTGCCTCTTGCGATTCTTTTTGGCTATATTCTATCCAAAGTGGCCTTGGAGCCCCTTTTTATCACCAACGACCTGCTCGATCGGCTGCTCAAAGATACGCTGCACGAGTTGAACGTGCCGCTGGCTACGATTTTGGCCAATGTTTCGATGCTCGAGCGCCGAGAAAAGGAGCAAAAAGCCCGTACACGACTGGAACGGATCGAAAAAGCGGCACACAATCTAGGAGAACTTTACGAAGATCTCGACTACTTCATAAAAAAAGAGATCGGTGCCGTGAGCCGAGAGTGCTTCGATCTGGATGAGGTGATCCGAAACAGCGTGGAAAAAATGGAAGAGTTGAAGGGCGATATTTCGATACAATATTCGTCACATCCTTTGATCGTTTGTGCCGACAGGCGGGGCTGTCAGAAAGCGATAGACAACCTGCTGGCCAACGCCATCAAATACAACCATCCCGGCGGATGGGTCAAAATCGTACTGGATGATGAGACGCTCGCGATCGAAGATAGCGGTGTGGGCATGGATGAAGCCACACTCTTTTCGATATTCGACCGTTATTACCAAAGCGATCTGAGTGCCTCGGGATATGGGATCGGTTTGCACATCGTCAAAACCTTTTGCGACGAACATGGAATCGTCATCGATCTCGATTCCAAAGTGGGCCAAGGGACCCTTTTTCGCCTCGATTTGAGTGCGATTAGATCGTAAAGTGGAGGAAAAATGGAACTATCCAAATTCACCGATTGGGTCGATTACGGCTTTATCGGTCTGTTGGGCTTGATGAGCGTGGTCGCTCTTTGGCTCATTCTGGAGCGCTATTTTTACTATCGGCATGTGGATCTGCGCAGTTTCAGGGAGAAAGAGGAGCTCGAGATCGCGTTGGGTGAAAACTTGACGATGATCGCTTCCATCGGAGCCAACGCTCCTTTTATCGGATTGTTGGGAACGGTCGTGGGGATCATGGTGACTTTCGTGACGATCGGCGAGAGTGGGTTGGTGGAGACCAAAGAGGTGATGGTCGGCTTGGCGCTTGCGTTGAAGACGACGGCCGGCGGCATTCTCGTGGCGATTCCTGTGGTATGGTTTTACAATCTTTTGGGACGTCGCGTGGAGATTTTGGTGGCGAAATGGGAAATGATGAAGCGACGGGGTGAAATCCTTTGAAAATCAACAAGTTCGATCAGATCAATGTGCTGCCTTTCATCGACATCATGTTGGTTTTGCTCGTCATCGTACTCACCAGTGCCTCTTTCGTCTCGAAAGGGACGATACCCGTGGATCTGCCGGAAGCGAGTAGTGCCGCTCCGCCGGTGGAGAGCTTCAAAACCATCGTGATCGATAAACAGGGCGATTTCTACTTCGAGGGGAAAAAGATCTCTTTCGAGGCTCTAAAAAGTGTCGTCGAAACGTTGCATCCCAAAAAAGATGCGCTCGTCATCAAAAGTGATGCCAAAAGCCAGTTTCAAAATTTCGTGAAGGTGATCGATCTGCTCAAATCTCGAGGCTTCGCGAAAGTGAGTATCGAGACCAAGCAGTAGAAAGGATGGATTTGAAAACGTTCGTGACGATAGCGATTTTTCTGTGTGTCGGTACGATTTCGGGATGGAGTCTCGAGAAGAGGGGTTGCCACGGGTGTAGTGCCGGAAAATTGATGTTGCAATGCGACTATTACGTCGCCAGGAAAGGCGACTTGAGTCATCGTGACGATTGCGCGGCCTACGCTGAAGCGGTCGATGTCGACGGGGCCTCCGCCAAAGCCGCATGGTATTACCTTCTAGCGGGCCGACCCCACCAGGCGTTGGACGCCGCACGGCGCGCCCTCGCCGTCGGACAGACGTTCGCCGCCGGTTACGCCGCCCAGGCGGAAATGGTGCTAGGGTATCCCCGTCGTGCGTTACATTTTATGGCACAGTTTCATGAAAAAGTGAAAGACGACACCTATTTCAAAAAAGAGTTAATAACTTTACGACGCCTCTACCCAACGGTCGATTTCGACCGATTGACTCGGTGAGTTCCGTCCGGTGACACCCGGACGGGCCGTACTATTTGGTGTGAGCTTTGTGTGCGGCGATAAGGTCTTCGATGTTGGCACCCAAGACGAAAACGTTTTCATATCCTAACGCTTCGAGATATCCCATCACACGGTTGGCGAACCAACCTTTCACGCACGCGACGAGAATAGGTGATGTCTTGTCTTCCGGCAAAATGTCGAGATAGTCGGTAAATTCAGGATAGGGCGTATAGAAGGCATCGGGAATATCGGCCTCTTCCGCATTTTCACCGTTGACCTTCGCTGGCGGTCGTACATCTAGCTACACGGCCCCTACCTCTTTGATCAACTCGATCGCTTTTTCCATGTTGACATTGCCGAGCTCCGGTTTCTCCTTGTCCAAACGGATCGCCTCTTTGATTCGCTCTACAATGTTTTGATCCAGGGTTGCCATGAATTCCTCCTTTTTTTTGAGTGTATCTATATCATAATTCTATAACAAATCGATTGAATATGCAAGCTTTTTTGTGATCTTTGCACGATAACTCCACGGAGCATCGATAGGATCCATGAGATGCCATACCAGATCGTGACTGCACGATGAGCGTGGGTCGAAAGGATAACGAATGACATGCAAACGGCTCTATCTCACATTTTCTCGTTGGGCGAGTCGTTTGAAAAGTGTGGCGCTATTGGCGCTTCGTATCATCCTTGCGTACGGTTTTTTCGGACCTGCCATGATGAAGTGGCATGATATCGATGGGGTGGCCGTATGGTTCGGGTCCATAGGCATTCCGTTCCCTCACGTCAACGCCTACATGGCGACGACGACGGAACTACTCGGTGTCGTTTTACTCACCCTAGGGCTTTTCACGCGCTGGATCACGATTCTTTTGATCGTCGTGATGATCGTAGCGATCGTCACGGTCCACCTTCCCAACGGTTTTTCAGCAGGAGACAACGGTTTCGAAATCCCGCTTTATTACATGAGTATGTTGTTCGTACTGCTTGCTTATGGCCCAGGGAACATCAGTCTCGACCGTTTCCTTTTCAAAGAGGAGGCGTGAGGCCCTTTTGGGGGCATCACACCGCGATCTTGTCGTCTCGCTTCGTTAGCGACATGCGTCGATGACCGACTCTTCGTTGGGGTAGAGATAGATCTCGACCCGTCGGTTCATCGCCATATCTTCGGGATTGTCGTTGGGGACCAACGGCTTGGTATAGGAACAGCCCCTGGCATATATTTTGTTGGTCACACCGAGATTTTTGAGAATGTTCGCGACCGAAAAAGCACGGCGTTGGGAGAGTTTGAGGTTGTAATCGTAACTTCCTCGACTGTCGGTATGTCCTACGATTTGCACGATCGTATCGGGATAATTTTTGAGCACATCCACCAGACGGACGATTTTTTCCCGGGCTTGAGGGGAAGGTCGATCGGCATTGGTGGCAAACATCGCGGAATCTTTGAAGGTGATTTTGACATAGTGTTCGTGTTTGGTGACGACGATATCTTGGTCTTTGATCGCCTCTTTCTCGTTTTGACTGACTTGGGTTTGCATCGCGTCGGCGACCTCTTGGGCCTGTTTGTCGAGACTGTAGCCAATCAGCGCTCCACCGGCGGCTCCGACGGCAGCCCCGATCAGCGCCCCTTTGCCTCGATGTTTATGGCTGACGATGGCACCCAGCGCCGCACCCGATAGTGCCCCGATCAGCGCGCCTTGTTTGGTCTTTTCACCGTTGTTTGGCATCGGCTCCTTCGTGGCACAGCCTCCCAGCGCGAGTGCGATCGCGACGGGGAGTGCGATCCATGATTTGCTCACTGGCATGAACGCTCCTTGGGTTGAAGATGAGTGAAAAAATGCACGATGAATCAGGCATTTTTCACTTTTTTTCTAGAAGATTATATCGCCGAAGTGTGAACTCATCGTAAATAAACCGTTGGTGCGTTATAATCCTTTAACTTTGGCGAGAGGGTGAGCGAAGGTGGAGCTGGAAGCGATCAACGAACTTCTCAACGACAAAAAGCGACTTTTGACCGACATCTATTTCGAGCTGCAAAAGCTTTTCGAAGAGAAATATGGCCCCGATACCGTCGTATTGATGGAAGTCGGGACCTTCTACGAAGTCTATGAAGTCAACAACGAAACCCTCAAAATAGGTAAAGCCAAAGAGATCGCCGAGTTGCTCAATATCCAGCTGACTCGCAAGAACAAGACGATTCTGGAAAATTCGATCGCCAATCCTTTGATGGCCGGTTTTCCGACCGTATCCCTCGATCGCTATCTCTCTCGAATGGTACAGAGCAAGAAGTATACGATCGTATTGGTCCGACAAAAGGGGGTACCACCTAACGTCAAGCGTTACATCGCCAACATTCTCTCGCCCGGTACCAACTTCGACTATCTCGTCGAGCCGACCGAAAACTATCTCGTCAGTCTTATCGTCGACGTCAACCAGGGCGTCTACTCCTGCGGATATGCCGCCATCGACGTCAGTACCGGCAAAACCTATCTCAACGAAGTCCATGGGACGAGAGAGGACAAGACCTATGCGTTGGACGAGATTTTCAACCAATTGCAGACCTACGAAACGAGCGAATTGCTACTCACTCTCGACGACCCTTCGATCGATCCGGAGTGGTTGGTACGTTATCTGGAGATCGAGGGACATCTCTCCTATACCATCGGGCAGACCCGTCACAAAATCGCCTATCAAAACGAACTCTTCGCCAACGTCTACGCCATCCGTTCCTTTCTCAGTCCGATCGAGTATCTCGATCTGGAGCGTTACCCATACGCTAGCGAATCGCTTTCGTTGCTGATCGATTTCATCGTCGAGCATGACGCCGCGTTGATCGAAAAGATGAATCGCCCGACCTTTTTGGGGACCCAGCGCTTCGTCTATCTGGGTAACAACGCCCTCGAACAGCTCAACATCATCAGCCGCGACCCGGACGAAATGACGCTGCTCAAACTGATCGACCTGACCTCCACCGCCATCGGTAAACGCCTCTTCAAAGAGCGCTTGCTCAATCCGATATGCGACGAAAAAGAGCTCCACCGTCGCTACGAGTTGGCCGAAAAGGTGATGGATCATACCCACAATTTCGCCAACACTCTCAAAGAGGTCTACGACTTGGAGCGGATTTTGCGACGGATCAAGCTCGGCAAACTGCACCCCTTCGAACTGGTCTATTTGCACGATTCGCTCAAAGCCTTGGAAAATCTGGTCTGGGAAGCGGCGGGTGTCGGCGTGGAGGTGGAAGAAGATTTGCGCATGCAGATCGAAGCTTTCGTCCGAGAATTGGAACATACGTTCGTATTGCAAGAGTGTGCCAAATACCGTCGTGATCAGATCGAGAGCAACATCTTTCAGCCCGGCATCAACCTTTTCGTCGATCAAATCGTCGCCGAGAACGAACAGCAGTATCGAAAACTCGAAGCGATCAGGCTACATTTCGAAAACTTTTTCGATCGGAGCGACGACGCGACCGAATACGTATCGATCGGATGGCTGGAGAGCGAAGGGTACTTTTTGCAGCTGACCCGTACCCGTTTCGGACTCATCGAAAAGGAGCTGATGGAGAGTTTTCTCTTGTTGGACGACGAACACTATTTTTTGCGTGACTTCACCTACAAGCGACTCAAAAACAGTGTCAAAGTCACGTCGCCTCTGATCGAAGAGATCTCCCGGACGATCATGGCCAACCAGTCACGTATCGTCGCGCTCATCAAACGAAGTTACGTCGAGAGCCTGGCGTTGTTGGAAACGCGTTACGCCCAACTTCTGGAACGCATCATCGCTTTCGTCGGACGGTTCGACGTAGCCATCGCCACGGCGCTCGCCGCCGAACGTTTCAATTACGTGCGTCCCGAGATATTGCCGCTGGAGGAAGGGACGGCATGGACTCTGGAATTCGTGGCGTTGCGCCACCCGTTGATCGAGTCACGGGAGGAAAACGGCATTTTCATTCCCAACGACCTGCTGCTGGGCGATGCTTCCTGCAAGTCCGATCACTCGCATGTGACGCTCGAAGCCAGCGGCGGCGAAGCGGTTCGGGGGATCTTGCTCTATGGGATCAATTCCAGTGGCAAGAGTTCGTTGATGAAGAGCGTCGGGATGGCGGTGATCATGGCGCAGGCAGGCTTTTTCGTACCGGCCGTGTCGATGCGTTTCAACCTCTTCGACAAACTCTTCACCCGTATCGTGAGCAAAGACAACCTCTACAAAGGACTCAGCACGTTCGCCATCGAAATGATGGAACTCAAGAACATCTTCAACCGTGCGGGACGGGGCTCTTTGGTGTTGGGTGACGAGATAAGCCACGGGACTGAGACCGAATCGGCCCTTGCGATCGTGGCGAGCGCGATCAAGCGTCTTCACGATCTGAACACTCTTTTCATCGTCGCGACCCATCTGCACAAGTTGGTGCATCTTAAAACGGTGACGACTCTACCGGGGGTGGTTTTTTTGCATTTGGGCGTCGAATACGACGAGAACAAGGATCGACTCGTCTACAATCGCAAATTGATGCCGGGATCCGGTAGTACCCGATACGGCCTGGAATTCGCCAAATCGTTGCATATGGACAAGCGCTTCATCGAAACCGCCTATGCCATCAGAGAATCCTTGGAGGACGTGAGCGATACGCTCAAAGCACTCAGAAAGAAAAAAAGAAGCCGCTATCACAAAGATCTCTATCTCGCCTCCTGTGCCCTTTGCGGCGCACCGGTCGAAGAGGTCCACCACATCGCTCCGCAGGCGGCAGCGGACGAAAAGGGGCGGATCGCCCATTTCCACCGAAATCATCGTTACAACTTGATTCCCCTATGCAAACGTCACCACAAAATGGTGCACGAAGGCAAAGTGATCATTCAAGGATTCGTGATGACCGACGAAGGATTGCAACTACGATATCAAGAGAGTGACGATGCGAATGGATGAGCCGTAGACTCTTCGAGAGCCTTCCTTTAGATTTTTTTATGTATAATCGTATCAGTTCAAAATCAGTACAAGGAGATTTCATGAGCCTACCCGTCATCGACATCCCGGTCAAACTTCCCTTCGACGTACCGTTGCACCTGCATCCGATATTCGTCCATTTCGCCATCTCGCTGCCGATCATCGTGCTGTTGATCGAGCTGATCAACATCAAAGCGAAGAATCGAGCGGTGAGTCTGACGTCTCTGTTTTTGTTGACGCTTGCGATGATCGTCTATGTGGGGGCTTTCTTCACCGGCAAGGCGGACGGTAGCCATGCCTTCGCACTGCTATCGGCCGATGCCAAAGAGGAGTTGAAATTCCACAAACTGCTCGGTACCTATCTGGTGTACGGCACGGGTGTGTTGTTTCTTTTCAAATTGATCGCGATGGGCGTCAAAAAGAGCAATTGGGCCCGTGATCTCTTTTTGGTTCTGTTGCTCGTCTTCATCGGTGTCGTCTTCAAACAAGGCAAAGATGGGGGCGAACTGGTCTACGAGTATGGCGTCAACGTCGAACCTGTCACGAAACTTCAAGACCGTATCGACGAGATGGAGTACGACATCGACGACTTGAAAGAGGCGTTGAAAAAAGCGAAAGAGGCCGCCGGGGCCGAAAACGTCAAACCACAAACCCACGAGCAGACAGAGACCAAGGCCGACGACGGGTCCCAAGCGGCTTCGCCGAACGTTCAGGAAAACGGTGAAAACGCATCCACGCCCCAGTCGGCGACGGATGCAGAAAAGGGCGACGCATCCGCAGTGGACCACGCCGTGCAAGATGGCGAGGCCAACCTCCAAGACGCGATGGATTCGGCCCAGCAGCAGTTGCAAGAAAAAGCGGACGAAACGATGCACGAAAATACGACGCCCGTCAAAATCCCGACCCACTGATGGCCAAACGGCCACTTCCTTTCATCCTGCCCGCCGCCTGGGACGAGCGGCGTCGGCAGCGAGAACTTCGTAAATACAAGATCAAACCCGCCAATATCGCCAAAACCTTCGAGGCCGATGGGTGGGTCCTTTATATCCCGACCAAAAAGAGTTTTTTCAAACTTCCCAAAACCATGATCCCAAGTGTCGAATTGGAGCGCCGTATTCGTAGGATATGCGACTATATCGAAGAGTACAAAGCACTTATCGATACGGAGCGTCGTGCCGAAATGGCGGCTCAGATGGAGGAGATCTGGTCGATGAGCGGCAAGGAACGGGAGTTTTTCGGTCGGGCGATCCTTGGGCTCAAGGGGCGAAGTGCCGGAAGAAAATTCGACTTTTATTTGGTACGTTTCGGACGAGACCAAGCGATCGAAACGGAGATTGCAAGCGGAGATATCGTACTGATCAGTCGCGGAGAGCCGCTCAAAAGCGATCTGAACGCGACGGTGATGCAAGTAGGACGCCATTTCGTCGAAGTCGCTTTTTCCCAAAAACCGCCCCGTTGGATCAGGGAGGAAGGGATTCGTCTGGATCTTTTCGTCAACGACGTCACCTTCAAGCGGATGGAGACCAACCTGGAAAGGATGCGTCATATCGAGCCGCCGATCGCGGGCATTCGCGACATCGTCTTGGAGTTGGCCGAAGCCAAAGGGGTGCGAAAGATCGATTTCGAACCCCGCGACCCACAGATCAACGCCGCCCAGCGTTCGGCGGTAGCGATGGGGCTGGGCGCCGAAGAGATCGCACTGATCCATGGCCCTCCGGGTACGGGAAAGACCACGACGATCGTCGAAACGATCGTTCAGTTTGCCGAACGAGGTCAACGCATCCTCGCGACCGCCGATAGCAACGTCGCGGTGGACAATATGCTCGAAAAGTTGGTGTCCGGCGAGGGTCTGAACGTGGTACGAGTGGGCCATCCGGCCAGAATCGATACGAAATTGGAACGCTATTCGCTCCCGTCGCTGGTCGAAAAGGATCCCCGATCGGATCGGATCAAAAAGATGCTCGACGAGGCGCAGGTCTTGGTGGAAGCGCGAAATCGGCATAGCAAACCGACCCCCGCTCGATTGCGTGGGATGAGCCCTGAACGGCTCAAGAGTCTTGCCGCGTCGGGACGGAGTTATCGGGGGGTGGATATCAAGACGATCCAGTCGATGGCGATGTGGCTCAAAGAGGATGAAAAAGTCGAGCGTTTCTATGCGGCGATCAGGGAGCTCGAGCGAGCGATCGTAGATGACATATTGGACGGTGCCGACGTGGTTTTGGCGACCAACGGCATGGTCGGTGCCGAAGTGCTGGAGGGGCGAACGTTCGATGTAGCCGTCGTGGACGAAGGGAGTCAACAGATCGAACCGTCGACACTGATGGCTTTGATGCGTGCGCCCAAGGCGATATTGGCAGGCGATCACAAACAGTTGCCACCCACGGTGGTCAGTGACCTCGATGTACTGAAGCGGTCTCTTTTCGAGCGGTTGATGGCTCGAGAGGAGATTCCCAGCACGATGTTGGATGTGCAGTACCGTATGCACGAGAAGATCATGACCTTTCCCAACCATCTCATGTACGATGGAAAGCTGAAAGCGCACCCAAGTGTCGCCGATCGACGACTGTTGTTACGATGTGAACCAAGAAACGACCCTTACACGACGCTTCTTTTGCCGGAACATCCCGTCGTCTTCGCCGATACGTCGGCGCTGGAAGCCCACGAAGTTTTGCCGCCACGTTCGACATCCTACGAAAATCCGATGGAGGCAGTATGGGTGAAAAGGTGTGTCGAACGATTGATCGCATGTGGGGTACATGAGGCGTCGATCGGTGTCATCACGCCTTATCTTTCCCAAGTCAAACGGATTCGGAAAACGCTCGAAAAGATAGCGCCTCACGTAGAGGTCAAGAGTGTCGACGGTTTTCAAGGACGGGAGAAAGAGGTGATTCTCATCTCTTTCGTTCGCTCGAACATCGCCAAAGCGATCGGTTTCGTCAAAGATACCAGACGCCTGAACGTCGCGATGACGAGAGCGCGTTCGAAGCTGATCATGATCGGTGACGTCGTCACGCTCTCGGCGAACGACCCTTTCGATCGATTGTTCGAGTGGCTACGAACGTGCGGTACGAAGGTCGAACTACCGTCCGAGGATCAATAGAATTTGTATATGTTTTCGTAAAGATTGTCGAATGTGATATCTTCCCCGGCTTCGGCCAGTACCTCTTCGAGATATTTTTCGCTCGCCTCCATGCCCCCTTCCTTTTCGATCGCCGTCAATTTTTTGTAGAGAGGATCGAGAATCTCTTTGGCATGTTTGGAGACCGCTTTTCGGTAGGCCTTGTATCCTGTGATCTCCTTGGTATTGATATCTCTTAAAATTTCGAAATGGGTAAATACCCAATAGTAGCGGCCATCTTTGGCAAGGTTCTTGATGGCGACGTTGATGTTTTGTCCATGTTTGAGGCGATCCCAGAGGAGTTTGAAAGCGATTTTCGGCATATCGGGATGACGGACGATATTGTGGGGTTGACCGATCAACTCCTCTTTGCCGTAACCCGAAATTTCGGCGAAATAGTCGTTACATCCGGTGATGACGCCTTTGGTGTCCGTTTCGCTTTCGATATATTTGGTGTTGTCGAGTGGAATCTCTTCGTTACGGGGTTGCGGACGTTTCATCGTCTCTTCCTTTCTCAATACATTATTTGTCTTTTTTATTTATACAATAATTACCGCTTTCGATCTTTTGACCAATGTCAAGAAAAATTAACGTTGAATTAACTATGATTTTAGCATGCAGTTTGGATTTTCTATTTAAATGGAAAATTCAGCCTGTAATTTCAGGAAAATTTAAAAGGAGGCAGCATGGGTTCGATCGTCAAGAAGCTATCCATGGTAGCGATCGGTGCCTTGATGGGTGTCTCCGTCGCATCCGCGCAGACAGAACTTCAAAAGGTCATGAGAGAGCGTGGATTGACGGAACAGGATCTCCTGGCGGCAGCCAAGACCTACACCCCGAGCGGCGGACGGGACAAATATATCGTCTTCAGTTCCGGCGGACAATCCGGACAGATCATGGTCTACGGCGTGCCGTCGATGCGTATTTTGAAATTTATCGGTGTCTTCACCCCCGAGCCCTGGCAGGGATGGGGCTACGACGACGATACCAAAAAAATACTCGCCGAGGGAAAAATCCGCGGCAAACAGATCACTTGGGGCGATACGCACCACCCTGCGATCAGTGAGACCAACGGCCGATACGACGGCAAATGGCTCGTCATCAACGACAAAGCCAATCCACGCCTGGCGGTCATCGACCTCAAAGACTTCGTCACCAAGCAGATCGTCGTCAACCCGGTCTTCAAGAGTGATCATGGTGGGGCCTTTTTCACGCCCAACAGCGAATATATCCTCGAAGCGTGCCAATACGCCGCACCTTTCGACAACAACTACCATCCGATGGAAGATTACAAAGAGACCTTCCGCGGGGGCGTGACGATTTGGAAATTCGACGCCAAAAAAGGGCGTATCGAACCGAAAAAATCGTTCGTCATCGAAATGCCTCCCTATATGCAAGACCTCTCCGACGCGGGTAAAGAGGCGAGTTACGGATGGGGTTTCACCAACTCTTTCAACTCCGAAATGTACACCGGTGGTATCGAAAAAGGATTGCCGCCTTTCGAAGCGGGTATGAGCCGAAACGACACCGACTACCTGCATGTCTACAACTGGAAGAAGCTGGCGAAATTGGCGGAAAATCCTAAAAACGTCAAAATCGTCAACGGCATGAGGGTGATACCGATCGATGTGGCGGTCAAAAACGACGCCCTCTTTTTGGTGCCCGAACCCAAATCGCCCCATGGTGTGGACGTCAGTCCCGACGGTAAATATATCGTCGTTTGCGGAAAACTGGACACCCATGCGACGGTTTTCAGCTGGGACAAAATCAAACGTGCGATCGATCATCACGACTTCGCCGGTAAAGATCCTTACGGCATTCCGATCATCGACATGAAAAAAGCGATGAACTGTCAGGCCGAACTGGGCCTTGGGCCATTGCACAACCAGTACGGTCCCAAATGGAAAACCGAAGGCGAGATCTATACATCCCTCTACGTCGACAGTCAGGTCGTCAAATGGAACTATCTCAAATGTAAAGTGGAAGACCGGGTCAACGTCAACTACAACATCGGTCACCTCTGCGGCATGGAGGGCAAGACGGAAGATCCCCAAGGCGACTATATCATCGCGCTCAACAAGCTGGCGATCGACCGTTTCGACGAGATCGGGCCTTTGCATCCGCAAAACCACCAGTTGATCGATATCAGCGGCAAGAAGATGCAGCTTCTGTACGATATGCCGGTACCTCTGGGTGAGCCCCACCAAGCCGTCGCGATCCGACGCAGCAAACTGCATACGGAAGTACGATACAAAATGGGTACCAATCCCTTCACGGGCAAAACCCATATCGGCAAGACGTTGGCGGGACAGGAGAAAATCGTCCGCAAAGGCAACCATGTCTATGTCTATGGCACCGTCGTGCGCTCCCATATCAATCCCGAGCACGTCACGGTCAACCTGGGCGATACGGTCACCTTCTACCTGACCAACCTCGAACGGGCCGAAGACGAAACCCATGGATTCACGGTGGACGATTACAATATCCATGCCTCGCTGGAACCAGGCAAAACGGTCGCATTGACCTTCAAAGCCGATCGTGAAGGCGTCTTCCCCTACTACTGTACCGAGTTCTGTTCGGCACTGCACTTGGAGATGATGGGGTATCTACTCGTCAAAGATCCGAATAAAAAGTATATCTCCGCCAAAAAGCTGAAAATGGCGAAGATGAGCAAAGCCGAGCTTGAAAAAGAGTATCAAAAGATCGTGGCGACCAACAAAGCGACCGACGAGGTCATTCAAAGCGTCGTGAAGTTCCTCAAAGAGAACCACTACGAAAAATATCCTGTCGTCAAGCAACTGGTCGAGGATGCGCTCGATCAATACAGCAAAATTCCCGAGCAGAAGAAGAAAGCCGACGAGTATTACAAAAAAGGCGATCTGGAAAAAGCGATTCTGTTCGAAAACATGATTTGGCAGTACATGGTCAAAACGGCCGACGTCGGTATCCGGGCACGTGACCTGTTGGTCAAGAAGATCGCCACTCCGATGAGCGAAGCGGCCAAACGAGGCCAAGAAGCCTATCTGGAAGGCGGATGTAACGGATGTCACGTCATCGGTAAAGTCTCTTCCGGTCCGGACTTGGTAGGTGTCTTGCAACGACACGAAAACGGTGAAGAGTGGGTCAAAAACTGGATCCTCCATCCTGAAAAGATGTACGACAATCCGTATATCAAATCGATGATCAACTACTTCAATCTCAAAATGCCCAACCAAGGCATGACCGAGCAGCAAGCCGAAGATATCGTCGAATATCTCAAGTGGGTCGATCAAAACGCCAATCTCTTCTGACCCATTCTTCCAGGCCGGGTTTTTCCCGGCCTTCCTTCCTTTTTCATCGTAACGATTGATCGAAATCTACCATTTTTATTCGTCATCATAATTGAAAAGATAATTCATTTCTATCAATTGATTTGTATCAATCAAGCTATGGGGTGATTTGGAGTATAATCGTTCAAAACCTTATCGTGCAAAGGAAACACCATGAAGAGTTCAATGACGAAAGCGCGGATTTTCACATTCATCGCATTCGCGCTGTT
>CAZORY010000024.1:0-15503 GCA_964582435.1 uncultured Campylobacterales bacterium | reverse complement strand
AACCCTTGCATCGATTGCCACGGCAACATGTTTAGAATCGCCAAAGAGCTGATGACACCGTGGGAAGCGGACTTTCTGATCAGTGGCGAAGTGGTGGGCCAGCGACCGATGAGCCAACGGCGCGACGCACTCGATCTGGTCACCGGTCTCTCCGAAACCGACGATCTGTTGCTACGCCCCCTTAGCGCGAAAGTGTTGCCTCCCACCCTTCCTGAACGAGAAGGTTGGATCGATAGGGAACAACTCCTGGGCATCAGTGGCCGCAATCGGGAGGTCCAGCTCCGGCTCGCCGAAGAGATAGGGCTCAAGGATTTCGAAAAACCGGGTGGTGGCTGCTTGCTGACGGATGAAAACTTTTCCAAAAAATTGAAAGAGTTCATCCGTTACGATCGATTGGAGGTCGAAGATATCGCCCTGCTCAAATGTGGCCGCCACCTTCGATTGCCGGACGGTGCGAAACTGGTCATCGGACGCCACAAAGAGGATAACGCGATGATCGAGGCGGCTATCACCCCAAAATATCTCAAGATCCGACTCGAAAACGCGATCGGTCCGACCGCCGCGATCAGTGCCGACGCCAGCGAATCGGACAGAGCGCTCGCGGCGAAACTGACGGCCACCTACGGCAAAAAAATCCCCGATCCCACCTATCGGGTCCGCATCGGCGACGATCTCTACGAGACGGTGCCTTTCGCCGACAAAGAAGCTTGCAAGCCATATTTCATCACCTGATCAGCCAAGCGGCGAGCCGGTCGTTGAGGTAGATCTTGACCGGCATGTTCGCCACCCGATAGCGTTGGGGGATCGGTTTTTCAGGCTTGAGGCGTACCACGACGGCTCTTTTGATCTCTTTCAGCACGGCGAAATCTTTCGGAAAACGTGCACTCACTTCCGGTGGACGTTCGACGACGGCTTCGAGCATGAAGCCGTCTTCGAAACGTACCACCACCCTTTTGCCCGGTACCAAATCGTCGAAGTAACTAGGAGAAAAGTAACCCTGAATAAAGTATCGATCCTGATCCAACACATCCAATAGATGCGCGCCCTTTTGGACGTCGAAACCTTCTCCGACATCCAACGAAGCGACGACCCCTTCCGTCGGTGCGACGATCTCCAGCGATTTGGATCGACTCCGCCATATGCGCAACTGGCTCAAAAGCCGGATCTTTTCCGTCCGTAACTTATCCAGTTCAGGATCGCTCTTTAGGGCAATCTTCCGATGACGTAAGTCGTCGAAACGCTCTTGCCAACGCATCAATACGCTTTTTACACGATCGAGCTCCGGCTCGGTCGCCGCCCCCTCTTCGACAAGGAAAGCGAGGGATTTCACCTCTTTTTTCAACGATTCGATGCGTCGCGAAATCTTCGCCATGCGAAGGGTGAGGAGTTCTGTTTCGTTATCCAACGCTTGACGAACCTTTTTCTCTCGTTCGCTGAGAATCGTCAAGCGTTTTTTCAACCCTTCGATCGTCGGATCGACATCAGGGTCTTTCAAAAGCAACATCTTCTCCCCCTTCGCCACCTCATCACCCTCACGGACATGGAGCGCGACGACACGGCCGCTTCTTGGCGCATCGACGCGATAGATGCCGATACGTACGAAACCGGGTGCCTCCATCAGAAGCATCGGTTTGGAGATGGTCCAGGCAAAATAGACGACCGGTGAGAGAAATATCAATAATATCGCGTACCATCGCCATATAGGGGGCTTCCTTCGTTCCGCAGGGTAGGGAATTTTTATACCTTTTTCCACGGTCGCCTCTTTTTTGGGCTCGAATCCTACTTTCATCGTACCAGCCTTCGCCAATGGGTGTAATCTTGTATCAGAAGATCGACAGGGGGATTTTCGAAATCTTTTTGACCGTCGATTTTCAAAGCGGGCCAAAAATCGGATTCGACACTCACGGCGAGCGTCAAGGGAAGTCTCGGGCATCGAGCCCGTAAAGTCTCGAGCATTTCTACCGCTTTTGGATAGGGACGTCCATAGAGCATGACCGCCACCTCGTGAACGTTCAGATCGGCGAGCCGACAGGCAAGGTCGAATCCAACATATGTTTCGTCGAAATATCGAGGATGCAAGGAGATACCAATCGGCAGGGAGGAGACGCCGATCGCCGAAGATAGCGTCTGTAAAAGCCGTTCGGATTTTTGCACGGGCGACCACCCTGTTTCAAGCTGATCGGGTTCGATATCCAAATGGATCGAAGAGAAAGGGAAGCGTCCGATCGATGCGACGATACGTGCCAACTCCCCTCGTTGGGAGGGAAGAAGCCAGTGGGGATCGCCGAGCAATGCGTCCACTTCTATCCCCGCTCTCGATCCGTTTCGCAAAATTTCGAACATTTTACGCGCCCCCTCTTCGGTAGCGAGGGATCTTAAAATGCGGGCATCCAGCGAGATCATGATACGGTTGAAGCCATTTTTCGCCAAATTTTCGAAAAATCTCGCCCCACCGTCATCGCTCCGCCACAGCGGCTCACTCCGCCATAGATAAAAACCCGCTTTTTTGGGCGAATGGTGCCGAGCCGATACGGCTAGGGGTTGGGTGATGGAAGGAACGAACCCCTCGTCGTCCACGATTACCATCTCTTTCGCCTCCTGTTCAAGCAATCCAAGAACCCTCGCTTTGGCCCGCTCCTTCCCGGCATAGGCATCGATCAAATCGACGGAGGCAAGCAGATATTGGTATCGAGCCTTCTGCAGAGTCTCCGGTGTCACTCGAGAAAGCTTTCCTTCGCCTAGTCTTTGCTCTTTCAAAGTGGCGAGGGCCTTTTCGTATCGGGCCCTTTCGTAACGATAGGCTTCGATCGAACGTTTCATGGCGTCGATCGCATCGTAGGCCTCGATCTTCACCGTTTCGATCCGCTTGTTCAGCGCGAGCAACGATTTTTGGATTTCGATCGCTTCCATCTTTTTCGTCGATTCCATCGCTTGCATGACGGAAAAAGGGATTTTGACGTTGAAAGAGAGCGCGATACCCGTGCCTTCCCGATGGGAGTCGTATTCGGGATCGATATGTCCAACCAAACGAATATCGGACGCAATATCCTTGTACTTCTGTAAATCGGCCATTTCGATCGATCGACGCAATCGTGACCTATAAATCTTTATCGAAGGGGATTCGTCCACCACATGGGCTACGAATCCAGGATCGTCGATTTTTGGCCATGGAAGATTGGGACGGTAAGGAGTGAAGGGTTGTAACTTTTTTGCCGTGAGCATAGAGAGCCAACCCAGGCTGCTTCGACTTGTCCCGAGGCTTTTTCGTAAAAGAAGGGCGACTTTAGAAAATTGCGCCTCGATCTCCAGAGTACTCGAATCGGTCAACAAAGCCGCTTGGCGTCTTGTCGCGACGAGCCGCATGGTCTCTTGGCGCGTCGCGAGAAAAAGACGGCAAACGCTCGCGATCTTTTTCGAAGCCCAATAGTCGATATAGTGAATACGAAGTGCCGTCAAATTGTCTCTAATGACTCTTTTTTTCGCCAATTTCTTCTCTTCGAGGGTTCCGTGGGCCTTCAGTACGGCAAGCTCTTTTTCCTCTTTGGAACCAAGAAGCGGCAGCGTGATGCCTCCTATAAAACGGCCACCGGTGTGATACCAGATGGAATCCTCGTCCACAAGATCTTTGTAGCGTCCTATACCCATCGACCCGAAAAACTCGGGACCGTCAAGCGCCTCTTCGTGAACGACCGCCGCTCTTTGGGCTTCGATGTAGGCATCCGCAAGTCGAACGTCCGGCGAGGAGACGATCGCCTTCTCCAAGTTTTGGAGCGTCAAGCGATCCGTTGCCGACGTATCGGCGATACCAAGTTGGAGCAACAACGACAGCACGATTGGTACGAATCTAAGTATCATCGCCCTCGACCTCCTAAAAATCTGATTTTCTAAGAACCCACCACGGCGCCATCGACGAATCGAGATGAGATTTGGTGAAGGCTTCGTTCAAAAGCGCCAAAGCACTCCAAACACGCATTCCAAAGGAGGTAACGGGGTAGAGGAGAAGCCATGGGAACAATTTCGCATCCGATCGTCGACGCTCGGAAACGAAGAGCCAAAAGAAAAGAAAAAAACCTACCGTGACAGCCAGATAGAATCCATACACGAGAGTGAAGATCGCCAAGGTATGAAGAGCTCCTAAAACGAAAAGGGAGTAGATCGTATAGAACACGATGAGCAGGGGGATGGTGAGTTGGAAAAAGAGTCCCGTCCAGATTAACGCGAGAAAATTTCCCCACCCTACCATCTTCGGGGAGAAACTCATGAAATGTTTTCGATAGACGTAAAGAAGGTCTCCATCCCATCTGATCCGTTGGTTCAAATACCCTTTCAGCGTCGAAGGAACTTCCGTATGACCGATCGCTTCCGGATCGAATACGATCCGATAGCCGCTGTAACGTCCGAAATAGTTTTTGATACGAAGAGTCATATCCATATCTTCGGCCGTTCCGCTGTTCCAAAGCCCGATCTTGAGGACGAAATCCCTTCTAAAAACTCCGAATGCACCGGAAACGTTGTTGATGATGTTGAATTCCGAGAGGCCGATCTTGGAAAGGTAGATCGAGAGGAGATATTCGATCGCCTGATGTTTCGTCACGAAGGACTCCTCTTGGTTACGTACCCGAAGGTTTCCGGCTACCGCGACGACGTTTTCGTCGACGAAGTGGCGCGTCGTTCTCTCGACCATGTTGTTGTCGAAAGAGGTGTCTGCATCCACGACCATCACGATCTCCCCACTTGCCATCTTGAGACCGAGGTTGATGGAAGAGACGCGACCGCCCCGCTGCCATTTCGGAAAAATTTTAAGAAATCGTCCATTCCTGCGTTCGACCATCGGGCGGCTTAGCTGGACCGCTTCCAAGGTATCCCGATTTTTCGACGCCCCATCGATGACGGCGATCAGTTCGATCGTTCCGGGATAAAGCTGCTCCGCCAGAGAACGCAACGCATAACGTACATCTGTTCCTTCGCCATAACACAATACGATACAGCTTACCTTCGGATAATAAGGAAGCCTTCGAATCTCCGTATGGCGGCGATGGAGGTATCGCAGCACTCCCAAAAAAATCAATAGGTAGACGGGTACTTCGAAAAAGAGGATGAAGGGGATGAATTTGAGAATGAAAATTTTGATGTTCTCTTGAAGGGGTAAGAGAATGATTTCATGGATCGCCGATAAAAAGGCGCTCAAAAATCCCATCGATCATCGCTCCATCGAAAAGATTTGAGCACGAAGATAGGCCATCACTTCTTTGGCGTTTTCCGGTAGCTGTTCCTCGGCTTGCGAATCTATACCGAAACAGGCAAGATCGAAATCGAGTCCCTCTCCTCCGACTGTGACGAGCGTTTTGAGATCTTCGACCCGACGGACCACCGTCTGGCAACCCTTTCTATCGGTTTTGGGGAGTAGAATCCAAATCTCCGTCTCGTTGGTGCGGGTCGTCATATCCGTCGTACGCAGCAGTTCTCTCAAACGTTCGGCGAAACCGTCCAAAAATTCCGCTACTTTGCCACGACCGATCCTATCGACGAGATCGGTGATGTTGGATAGTTTTAGAAGCAGAAGGGCAAAGTGATCGTTATGGGTACGGCGATGCAGTTTCAGCAACCAATCGAGCATCGAGGTGAAAGTGTCGGGATGCATATAGTTGATTCTATCGAGCATCGCGTAGATATCGGTAATTTCTCCCGATCGCACGGCCAATTCTCCCTCGACCGTGATACCGTACGTGTAGATTTCAAAGGGTTGCAACGAATCGGTGGGGTTGGTCGCGCCGCACGAAAGACATTCGGCGACGACATCGGGCTCGACGAACTTGTGACCATGCTCGCAAAGATAACTCTCCAAAGGTCGATCGTAATCGACACCTATATGACGAAGGACCGTTTTACAGTTGGGGCAGATATAGACACCCTCTTTGTAGAACTCCTCTTCCGGTCCCACGTATCCACACGTGAAACAGTGAATGAATTCCTCTTTTTCGATTTTCAGCGTACCGTCTTCGGGACAGACATCGACGAAGTTGTGATGGGGTTTTCCACACGCCGGGCAGAGGCGGATACGATCTATCAAATCTCTTCTTTCCAACAGACCCCTTTTCGTCAACATCTCGATCGCTTTCGAAGTCTCGATACCGCTTTCGTTGAACAAATCGGCCAACAAATAGCGATAGATATCTTCATACCGCCAATCACGATAGGGTTCCAAAGTCCTGCCAGGTCTAAGAAAAAGAAACGCCAACAATCGCAGGCCACTCTCCTTTCGGAGAGCATCGAGGTCCAAACCTTCCGATCGTTCAAGAATCGCCGCCGCTTTGTGGCGTAGATCGGAGATATGAGATACCGATCCATCACCCAATATCCTCAATCGATCCGTCACCGGTCCGTCGAAAAAAAGAGGAACGAGGGCATACCGAAAATTTCCTCTGACCTTTCGCGCCGTCTCGAAGGCGAACGGTTCGTCGAAGGAGGCGATCCAAACCGCATCGAAATCCTCCTTTTCCATCAACGCTTCGGCACGATCGAAAGTTTCGACACCTTCGGGGATCATCTTCGCATGTCCGATATAGGCGATTTTCACCTTTGTGTACCTTTCTCTTTTTGAACACTTCCGAAATAATATCGTACAAATTCTAGAAGTTTGTATTTTTTTGATTAATCAATGCTTAAGCTATATTGAATTAAAATTCCACTCTCTCGACGAAGTGGGGCATTAGCTCAGCTGGGAGAGCGCCTCGCTGGCAGCGAGGAGGTCAGCGGTTCGAGCCCGCTATGCTCCACCACTTTCCGATATTTTCAACATCCCTTGGATTCTATCTTTTCGACAAGAGCGACAAAACACCCTTTTTTTTCGTATGGAGCATCGGTAGGAGTGTCCCCGTATCGATCGCCACGTCCACTTCGTAATCGACGGACTCTTCGGTTTTCGTCATCAAATCCTTGAAAAAACCTATCGTCTCGAAAATATCGGGTGATCCGGTCACTTTCAGATCCGCTTCGCTATAAGCCGCGATCTTGGGCAGATCGTGGGCGGCACCGGTGAGTACTTTTCGGCCGGCCAAATAGAGTTTGTAGACCACACCTTTGATATGAAGATCCACTGGGCTCGTATTGACGACATGCAAACCGATTTCGAATCGAGGAACGATGCCATTGGAAGGGAGCATACGCAAACTTTCGATACCGACACTCACTTCCGGTTTTTTGGGTTGCCAACCACACCCCGTCAAAAAAAACAGTAATAGCGGTATCAAAATGTAACGCATTCGAGACTCCTTTTTATATTCGATTTTCTACGATATACGCTGTGTTGCAGCCTGCCGAGGGGCCAATCTATTTATCTATCATCGGTAGATGACGAGGCCCTGCTTCCAGCCTCTCGAGCAACCGATTTTTCTGCTCTTCGTCCAATTGACCACTTCCTAAAGCATCGAACATTTTTTCCACCAAGCGTGTTTGAAGCTCTTTTTCTTTCAACTCTTTTTCATGGCGCATGCGATCCTCTTCCAAACGGCGTTTGTGGGCGTGATACTCTTTGAAAAGTTTCATGACGACCCACAATGACAACAGAAGAAAAAGGGTACCCAAAGCGATGGCCCAGCCGACTATTCGACGATCGGCGGCACGCTCTTCATGCCCGGCACGTATTTTTTGAAGGGCGAGCTCTTTTTCCGCTTCGTATCTTTTCTTTTTGGCTTGTGCTTCCAGCCTCGCGATTTCGAGCTCCTTTTGAGCACGTATCCGTTCGATCTGCCGTTGGGTTTCGAGTTCCATCTTTTTGAGAGCGAGTTCGGAGGTTTTGGGTCGCGTCGAACGCTCAAGAACCGTCTGAGCGTATCGAGAGAGAGTTTGAGGTTTTTCTCCAAGAAGATAGGGGGTTTGTGACATCTTCTTTTTCGTCGTAACCTCTTGACAACCTGTCATCAAAAACGTCAACGTCAGAGTCAACGCGGCTACACGTTTCACGCTACACCTCTTTCACCATCGTTTCACTGTCGATTTCAATGATGGTATGAACGTTGCCTCTAGGGTTGAAATCGGCGACAAGCCGCATCCAGCGGGGTTGGAGTTTTTGATAGAGTACCCCGAAGACTTCGTTGGCACTCTCTTCATGGCTGATATGCCGATTTCTAAAAGAGTTGATATAGAGTTTGATCGCTTTGAGCTCGACGACCCAAAGGTCGGGAATATATTCCAGCGTGAAAGTGGCGTAGTCCGGATAACCGCTTCGAGGACATAGACAACTGAATTCTGGCAATGTGATCTTGATCTTGTAATTTCGTTCGAACTTGTTGGGCCATATTTCTAGATCCCTATCCACGTCGAAATTTTCCACTATCTCTTCACCGTATCGCATGCTTCACTCCATATTTTTCGATCAATTTCATCTCCTCGATGGGACGGTTGGCGACGATAAATCCTTGAATGTAGTCGACACCGATCTGTCGAAAACGCTCTTTCACTTCCAGAGTATCGACCCATTTGACGAGCGTTTGGATATTCATCGTATGACAAGCTTGGATATACCCTTTCAACAGCGCCGCAATCTTTGGATTATTATAGGCGATCGTAAATTCTCTGTCAAACTGTACCATATCGATGGGTAACCGCTTGATATATTCGAAACTGGCGTTTTGACCGCCGAAATTATCCAAGGCGAATCGCATGCCATGTTCTTTTAACTCTTCCAAAACCGCTCGATAGCGTGTAAGATCTTTGAATGGACGGTTTTCGAAAAGCTCTATCAACAATCGCCGCGGATCCACACCCCGACGAACGGCGATTTCAGGCAATCTTTTCGCAAAGGATTCGTTGCGCAAAGAGAAGGGTGAAATGTTGAAACTAAAAGAGATCTGCGGATCTATCAATGAAGCCACTTCGCATACGGCGCTAAAAAGCGCTTCGTCGAACTGGGATTCCAGTCCCAATCGATTGACGATCGGTATGAATTTTTTGGGCGGTAGGATTTCGTTGCTTTGCGTCACCAGGCGCACACCCACTTCGAAAAGATCGACGCTTTGACGCTGTAGATGCAAAGATGGAATGAAATGAAGTTTCAAGGCACGGGCGTCGATCGCTTCGACGATCTCTTTTTCCAATGCCCCCAGATCGATGGGACGATTGGAAGTTTTTGCAACCTTCTTTGCCGATATAGGCTGGGAAATCGTATCGTATAGATGGGTAATCAGACGTTTGTGATCGCTCGCCTCTTCTTTGCCAACAACGGAGAATTTCAACTCCAGAGCGATTTTACCGATCTCTTTGTAAGTGGTGACGAACTCTTCGAAAAGGGTTTGGGATCCTTTGGCCGATACTGGCATGGCTACGAGAAAATCACCCCCATGATAACGCCCTATCAATGGCTCTTTGATACCTTGCAACTTGAGAAAATCATCGAGAACGTGTACTAAAATTCCCAGGAGTTTGTCTCCCCGGTCGATACCGTAGTGGTCGTTGATGAAATGGAGGTTGTCCACACGAAGCAAAGCGATGGCGTAATCGGACGCTTTGGCCATCTCTTTGTTCATCGCCGAAAGGAAATAGTCCCGATTGAACGCCCCCGTCATCCGATCGATATAGATTTCCGATTGACTGGCGTTGATCAGAAAAAAAAGAAAATAGATGGAAACAAAAAGAATCGTCGCGAAAATGATAAGGTCTATTTCCGTGAAATGGAATCCGTTTTGGCGGAAAAAAGAGATGAGTACCACTCCGATAAGAAGAAGAATGGGAACTCCCATTCGCAGGGCGAGCCGGAAACGGCGAGATCGTTCCAGCTTTTCGGATACAAGCATTTTTTAAACGTCCAAGTGTTTGACATCCTTGGCATGCTCTTCGATATATTGCCTACGGGGCTCGACTTCGTCCCCCATGAAGAGCGTAAAGACATCGCTGGCCGCTTCCCCGTCTTCGATCGTCACTTTCAAGAGTCTTCTGTTTTCAGGATTCATCGTCGTCTCCCAAAGCTGCTCGGGATTCATTTCACCCAGACCTTTGTAACGTTGGATATAGGCCCCTTTTTTGGCGTTTTTCTCGATCTCTTCCAACATATCGAGAAGATCTTTTCCTTCGAAAATTTCCAGATCCCTCTCCGAAATTTTTCCGAAGATATATTGGGCCTCGTTGTAGAAAGGATTGGTGAAGAGTTCGTCGTCTATCACGATCTCTTCCAGTCCCTCGTCGGTTTGAACGTAGAGATGGATCCGCTCTTCGTCGATATGCTTGTTGAGAATATTGTATCCCAGACTATCCAGATAGAGTTTGATCTCTTCGAAAAGCGCTTCGTTGTCCAAAGCCAATAGATCGGGATGTTCGATCAGATAGCGGACCACTTCGACGAGGCTGAAGCGTTTGTCCAACTCTTTGAGGGTCATGCGATAGAAAGCGACCAGTTTGAAAAGTTCCAAAAGGTCTTTATCCCCCATCCCCGTGACATCCAAAGCGTCGATACCTCGCTCGATCAAAAATTCGCTCATCGCTTTGTCGTCTTTGAGATAGATCTCCTGTTTGCCCTTTTTGTAGCGATAGAGCGGTGGCTGGGCGATATAGAGATACCCCTCTTCGATCACAGGGCGTAAAAAACGGAAGAAGAAGGTCAATAGCAACGTCTGGATATGGCTACCATCCACATCCGCGTCGGTCATGATGATGATCTTGTGATAGCGGAGTTTGTCGGGATTGAACTCTTCACCGATTCCACACCCAAGGGCCGTGATCATGTTTTTGATCTCATCACTTTTTAAAATCTTGTCGAGTCGAGCTTTTTCGACGTTGAGAATCTTACCCTTGAGCGGTAGGATCGCTTGGAATACGCGATCTCGTCCCTGTTTCGCGGAACCTCCCGCCGAATCGCCCTCGACGAGATAAAGTTCGCTGATCGTCGCGTCCTTGCTCTGACAGTCGGCCAGTTTACCCGGCAAGGTCCCGATGGTCATCGCATCTTTACGACGAGTCAGTTCCCGGGCCTTTTTGGCCGCTTCCCGCCCTTTGGCCGCTAGAAGCGCTTTTTGCATGATCGCTTTGGCATCGGCGGGATTTTCCTCGAAATATTTGGTCAATTTTTCGTAGGTTAGTTTTTGTACGAGCGGCTTGACGTAACTACTGCCCAATTTGCCTTTCGTCTGTCCTTCGAATTGAGGTTCGGGAACCCGGACACTGACCACCGCAACCAACCCTTCCCGCACGTCGTCGCCGCTGATTTTCGTATCTTTTTCTCTGGCATTGGCGTTTTCGGCGATGTATCGACTCACGGCTCGAGTCAATCCCGCTCTAAAACCGCTTTCGTGCGTACCGCCGTCTGGTGTTCGGATATTGTTGACGAAACTGAGTAGTTTTTCGTCGTATGCGGTCGTATATTCGAACGCGATGTCCACTTCGATATCGTCCACTTTTTCACTGTAACCGATGACGGAGCAGATGGGTTCTTTTTTGGCCATGTCCTGGACGAATTGATTGAGTCCTCCTTCGAAGTGGTAGGTCTCTTTTTTGTTGATGCGTTCATCTTCGAAGGTGATGGAAATTTTGGGATTGAGGTAGGCCAACTCTTTGAAACGTTTGGAAAGAATGTCGTATTGAAACTCCACCATTTCGAATATCGTCGGGTCGGGCCAGAATTGAATCGTGGTACCCGTCTTTCTCGTTGTCCCGGTGACGGTCAATTCGTTGACGGGAATACCCTTTTCGAAGTCCTGCTCGTGAATCTTGCCGTCCCGATAGATCGTCATATGGAGTTTTTCGCTCAAAGCGTTGACGACGGAGACGCCCACGCCGTGAAGACCGCCTGAAACCTTGTAGGTGTCTTTGTCGAATTTCCCGCCGGCATGTAGAACCGTCAAGACGACGGTCGCGGCCGAAATCTTCTCGGTTGGATGGAGATCGGTCGGGATACCGCGGCCATTGTCGGAGATGACGGCACTGCCATCTTTTTTGAGTGTCACTTTGATCTTGTCGCAAAAGCCGGCCATCGCTTCGTCGATGGCATTGTCGACCACTTCGTAAATCAGATGGTGAAGACCTTTGATCGAGGTGTCTCCGATATACATACCCGGTCGTTTTCGGACCGCTTCGAGTCCTTTGAGGACTTTGATGTTGCCAGCGCCGTAATTTTGGTTGCTCATATGATATCGATCCTTGCCATGGGCTTTTTGTTTTTTTAAAGAATGATCGGCATGATGACCGTCGAAAAATTGCCGCTTTGAACGATGAAAGGAAGATTGGGTTCATTCAGTCCCATTGTGAAGTTTTCCGTGTCGATGTGACTGAGAAAATCGAGGAGATAGCGACTGTTGACTGCCAGTACGAATTTCTCTTCCATACCGGTGGCGATATCCACTTCGGTGACCGCTTCCGCATTCTCTTCACCGAGACTTTTGAAAACGATCGCTTGCGTTTCGAAGGTGAGTTTGATCTCTTGAGAAATCGTCGTGATTTGACGAATCGCTTCGATGATTTTGTTTTTAGGAAGCGTTAGGGAGTGTTTGACGCTTTTGGGGATGATGCGCTCGTAGTCGGGATATTTGCCGTTGATCAGCCGTGTGAAAAAATAGTAGCCGGGCGACGTGATGATGAGATTGGTTTCGTCGTAATGGATACCGATTTTGTCGAAAAAGAGTTTTTGGATCTCCAAAATCGCTTTTTTGGGAATGATCATGGAGAGGGTGGTACCGCTTTCGTTGGGGATTTTTCCGATGGCCAGACGTCTCGTATCCGTACCTACGACATCGATTTCGTTCTCTTTGATATTCAAAAGGGCGCCGTTGAGTTCATATTTTGGATTGTTGGTATCGATGGCGGGAGAGATCTTTTTGAACATCTGAATCAATTGCATCGAATCCAAAGCGATGGATGGTAGATTGTCCACGTCCGGAAAGGTCGGGAACTCTTCGGTATCGAACATCGGAAGTTTGAATTTGGAATGTTCTTGTTTGATATGGAGTGTCTCTTCGACCGTCTCTAGTATGATGTCGCCCTCTTTGAGAATACGAACGATATCGAGTAGTTTCTTGCCGTTGGCACTCGCTTTTCCATCCATTTGGATACTGACATGTTCGGTTTCGATCTTCAAGCCGATTTCACGATCGGTCGCTTTGGCGGTCAATCGATCCCCCGATGCGATCAGCAGAACATGCGACGTGATCTGGGTCGTATCCTTTTTTTCTAGAAAGGGCTGGAGATTGATCAGCAGCGATTCGAGCGTGCTTTTGGCCACGGCAAGTCTCATCGGAACTCCTTCTTTTTTTCTAAAATTTCAGTAGCGGTAGTCGTATGGCGTGTCGTTGTGAAAAAGTGGGCCGTCGATCGAACGATAGGAGGTCGAAAAGGTTTGTCACCTTCTCCCCTTTTTCACATTTGTTCACTGGTATCTATTATATCTTTTTTTATGCCAAAATAGAATGAATCCATACCTTGGCGACTCATTCCGTTGCATTTGCGGTAATTTTGTGGCTGAGTTCTTCTATTTTGGCTTTGAAAGTCTCATCCTTGTCCAGCATTTCGTGGATCTTTTTCATCGCATGGCTGACGGCCGTGTGGTCTTTCATGCCGAAGTATTGGGCGAGACTGGGCATGGAGTTGGGTGTGAGGGATCGGGCCAGAAAGATGACGATACGTCTGGCCTCGACGATCTTTCTGGCCCGGCTCTTGCTTTTGATTTCACTCGGCTTGATATTGAGCTCTTTGGAAACGACTTTGACGATATCGTCGATCGTGATATTTTCGCTTCGCTCTTTGAGTTGGTTTTTGATGACGTTTTTGGCAAATTCCAGGGTGATGTTTTGATTCATCATGTTGGCGAAGGCGTTGAGCTGGATGATGATCCCTTCGATTTCTCGGATATTGTTTCCCATTTTGGTGGCGATGTAGTTGACGATGTCGTTGTCTAGATGAATACCGTTGAGTTCGCACTTTTTCTTGATGATGGCGATTTTGGTTTCCAGTTCCGGCGGTTGGATGTCGACGATGAGTCCCCATTCGAATCGGCTTCTAAGACGCTCTTCGAGACCCGCGATCTTTTTGGGATGTTGGTCGGAGGTCATGACGATCTGTTTGCCGGCACCATGGAGTTCGTTGAAGGTATGGAAAAGCTCTTTTTGCGTCTCTTCTTTTCGGCTGAGAAACTGGATGTCGTCGAGTAGCAGAATGTCGCAATTTCTGAATTTGTCTCGAAAACGGTCCATCGTATGGTTGCGCAGATGATGGGTGAACTGGTTCATGAATTGCTCGAGGGATGCGAATATCACCTGTTTGCCCCGATCGAGGTTGAAGTTCCCGATGGCGTGAAGGAGGTGGGTCTTTCCCAATCCGGCGCCGCCGTAGATGAAAAGAGGATTGTACTGTTCACCAGGTTTTTCGGCGACTCTGAGCGCGGCGGTATAGGCGAACTGGTTGGAACTACCGACGACGAAGCTTTCGAAAGTGTAGGAGGGGTTGAGAATCGTACTTTTGGAAGCGGGTTTGGCGCTTTTGGAGGATAATTCACCCTTTGTGCGCTTTTCGAGACGGTTTTCCTTTTTTCCGACTTCCATGACGATTTGGGGCTTGATACCCGTTTTGAGTTCGAAAAGATGAGAGAGTTTGTCGCCGTAGCGGGTTTTGACCCATCGTGCGATCAGGGGATTGGGGGCATGAAAGACCGCAATATCGGATCTGGAAGCCTCCTCGTCGTAGGCGAGTTGTCGAATGTAGCGTTCATATTCGATCTGAGGAATCTCTTGTTTGAGTAGCGATAAAATTTCGTCGGCAAGCATTTTCAACCTGTGAATAATAGATGTGAAAAACGTCGTCTATTTTATCGCAATTGCGTTAAAATGAGGTTAGAAAATTGTGAGAAACAAGTTATTCACGGTGTGAAAAAAGGGTGAAGAGTTGAAAATATTGGGTATCGATCCGGGAAGTCGGAATTGTGGCTATGCGATCGTCGAAAAAGAGAACCGTACGTTGAGATTGATAGAAGCGGGATTGATAAAAATCAAAGAGAAAACCCTCCAACGCCAGATCGTGGAGTTGGTCGAAGGGTTGGATCTGATTTTGAAACATCAGCCAATCGACGAAGTGGCGATCGAAGATATTTTCTATGCCTACAACCCCAAAACGGTTCTCAAATTGGCTCAGTTTCGGGGTGCTTTGAGTCTCAAAATCCTGCAAGAACATGGTAATTTCGCCGAGTATACACCGTTACAGGTCAAAAAAGCGTTGACCGGCAACGGCAAGGCGGCCAAGGAGCAGGTCGCTTTCATGGTCAAAAGGCTTTTGAAAATCAACAAGGAGATCAAACCGCTCGACATTACCGATGCGATGGCCGTGGCGATCACCCATGCGCAAAGAGTGAGAGGATAGACCGGAAAAGGGCCTCGGGGAATGTTCAACGTTCGTTTTTCATTTTTTCGATGAAGAGGTACTTTTGTTCTTCCGGCAGTGCATCGTAGATGGCGTGGGCGAGATCGCGAATCTCCCAAAGGGCCGCTTTGTCGCTGCGAAGTTCGAGAAAATTTTGAAGGCTCCTTGCGTTG
>CAZORY010000023.1:0-15928 GCA_964582435.1 uncultured Campylobacterales bacterium | reverse complement strand
GGTCTGGCCGTCTCTCCCGATGGAAAATATGTAATGACCGGTAACTACAACCCCGGCGGTGCCGTACTTTGCGACGCCAAGACCCTGGAGCCTCTGAAAGTCTATCCCACCGCCAGTGTCATTGATCCCGACGGGAATATCGGGCCCAGTCGTGTCGCTTTCATCGCCGACACACCCTACGCGCCTTATTTCGTTTTCGCTCTTAAAGATGGCGGTCATGTCTATATCGTCGATTACAGCAAACCCGATTTCCCGATCGTTGGAGATATTCCTAATGTCGGTAAAATCCTTCACGACGCCTTCGAAAACGAAGGAACGGATATCGGTCGATTCGTCTATGTCGCTTCTCAAGGTAGTGACTTGATGGGTGTCATCGACCTTAAAACGAAAAAACTGGCGGCCAAGATCTATACCGGTCCTGGTACCAAACCCCACCCGGGACAAGGAAGCTCCTGGTACAACGACAAGTATGGACAGCTCAACGCCACCAATAGCATGAACGTAGGTGATGTGGTCATTTGGAATATGGAAAACAAAGTGGTCGCCAATGTACCGACGGCCGGTGGTGGACTCTTCGTCGGTACCAGCAAGGATACGCCTTACATCTGGTCCGACTGCGTATTGGGTGGACCGAACAATTACAACAAGGTCTATCTGATCAACAAACAGTCCCTCAAAACCGACCGAATCATCGAAGTCGGTAAGAAAAAAGGTCGTTTGATCGACGCACATACGGGCAAAGTCCTTCAAAAGTGGGATGCGACGCAATATCAGATCGTCAAAGGCAAAGAGGTGGCCTCCAAACTCTCCAAAGAGAAACTGGTTACCTATACACCTAAGCACGGTCGACGTGTCAAACATCCCGTCCAACCCCGTTTGCTCCATGCCGAACCGGCCAATCACGGCAAATGGACCTTCATCTCCGAATGGACGACGGGGCGTATCGGTATCTATGATTCGAAAACCGGAAAATTCGTCAAATATATCTACAATATGACGACGCCGACGTTCACCTACTCTGTCGAGCACCGTCAAGAAGTCCCTGGCGCTTAAGCCATCTCTCTCCCCCCTTCGGGGGAGATCTTTCGATCATCGCTGCTGAGCTATCTTATGAGAAATCTACTAATCGTCGCGATCGCTTTCTGCATGCCCCTTTTTTGTGCGAAACCGATGACAAACAGCGCTTGTAAAGAGTGTCATCCCGATATTTTCGAAGAGTATCGCCACTCATGGCACGCGAAGAGTTGGCACAACGATCTTTTGCACAGAAAAGTGGCCCAGCGGGTTCCTCGATACGAGTGTGGACGATGCCATATGCCGATGGCGGAAAATTTGGTACGAATGAACGAAGGATTGGAATGGCCGGACGATCGCCACAAAGGTCAAAAAGAGGCCGTCGCCTGCTTTTATTGCCATCAAATCGCTTATGTCAAAAAAGCTCACCGTTATAACGAGATACAGCTGGCTAGGCAGGCGCAGGGATTGAAGCCGACGCTCTTTGGCACCCTCGAAGATCCCGACAGTAGCGACAAACATGAAATGGTCCATAGTCCGATCTACGAAAAATATGCTTGCACCGGATGTCATGGCCACAAACGAAACGGGTACGGGGTGTTGATCTACCAGGCGACAGGACGTGTCGATGGTAGCGAGGCATGTATCAAGTGTCATATGCCCAAAGAGCCGGGCGGTGTCGAGAAGATGAATAAAAAAGCTAGACGTTGGCATCACAGTCACCGTTTCGCTGGTATTCACGATTGGGCCATGCGTCAAAAAAGCGTCGAGATTAGGTTCAAAAAGGCTTCCAATGGATGGATCGACGTAGTAGTACACAACAAAATGGGTCATCCGCTCATTATCCATCCAGCTAGGATGAAATACCTAAAGCTTTCCCTTTGGCGCAAGGGGCGAAAGATTTGGGAAAATTTCAAAACGTCGCCGCGAGAAGATGCGCAATGCTGTTTTACGATCGATTTTTTGGGCGAGCATGATGAGCCGATCGATATTCCCTATTTTGCCCGCAAGCGAGGATTTGTCAACAATATCGATGCCAACGGGACGAAAATTTTGCGTTATAAGCTTCCTCCTATGGAAAAAAATGATAGAATGGTCGCCGAAATGTTCGTCATTCTCGCCAAGCCTTCCTGTGCCGACGCGGCGGGGATCGAAGCGAAAAATTTGAGGGTACCGATTTTGATGAAGCGGATCGAATGGAGGAGACGATGAAGCGGTGGTTGAGTGTGACGATCGTGGCGACGATGGCCTTGGGCGCGTCACCGATGAAAGAGGGCGAGAAGGTTTTCAAAGGGTACTGTTGGGGATGCCATCACCAAACGGCCGAAGCGTTCGGCCCCTCCTTCGCCACGATCGCATCCAAGCGCGACCGCGGTCAGATCATCGCACAAATCGTCGATCCGGAACATACCTTCAAAACCCTCGGTTATAGGCGAAATTCGATGCCCGCTTTCAAAGACCTCAATGCGTCCCAGCTCGAGGCGATCACCGATTACATCCTATCTTTCAAGGGAAAAAAATGAGACATGTTTCAATTCTCATACTGTTTGGTTTTTTGATCACGCTGTTTGCTAGAGAGAAGATTTTCGTCGTGGAGCGAGAAAACTCGGCGCTTGCGGTGATCGATCACAATCTTTTTGTGGACGAGATCAAAAACATGCACAATTTCAACCACGCCGTCGTCAAATTTCGCGACAATGACGGTTACGTCATCACCCGTGACGGGTATGTCATCAAATTCGATCCGATTCACGACAAAAAGCTCAAAGAGTACAAAACGTCCAAAAGTGCGATCGGATTTATCGTTGGAGACAATTACGTCGCTGTCGCCAACTACGACAACAAAACGGTCGAAATCCTCGATCGCGATCTCAATCCCATCCAAACGATCGAAACGGGTAGTCGAAACGTCGGCATCAAAGAGTACAAAGATTATCTGGTCTTTGCCTGTATGGATAGCGACGAAGTGTGGGTGATGAAAGATACGACGCCAAACGCCAAGCAGCCCCGTTTCAAACTCTATAAAAAGATCGAAAACGCCGGCGAAGTACCCTTCGATGCGATGATCGATCGCAATCTCTATGTCGTGGGTTTTTTCAATTCCAAAAATATCGGGGTACTGAATCTTGACACGATGGCGTACAAAAAAGTACCCCTAAAACTCGGTCCCAAAGAGCGCATCCTCAAAGTCCCCCATTTTGGGTTCTGGAGTATTTCGGGGGATTACTTCTTCATTCCGGCGGTCGGCAATCGAAAAGTCTTCGTCTTCGATCACGATTTTCACTTCATCAAAGCGATCGAGGTGGAGGGCAATCCGGTCTTTACGGCTTTAAGCCCTGATAAGAAGTGGTTGGCCGTCACTTTCAGCGGCAAAAAGTTTCCAATCGTACAGATCGTGGACGCCAAAAAGCTTGCCGTGGTGCGGCGCTTCGAGTTTCCCGGATGGATATTGCATCTAAGGTGGTCCAACGAGACACCAAGCCTCTACTTTAGCGTCAATACCAAAAACATGGTCCTCGGATACGACGTCTCCGACCCCGATCCCAACAAGTGGTGGAAACATTTCGAGTGGGATATTCCCAAGCCCTCGGGTATTTTTCTTTTCGAAGTGGAAGGAAAGAGCGCATATCCGGTGCTCAAAAAAGTGACTCGCTGATGTTTCGTCTAAGCAACTTGATCGCTTCGGTCGTCGAGGATCGCGCCGAACGCAATCTCGATGGCTGTATCGCCATCTGGAACTTCACCAATCGTTGCAATCTGTCCTGCCACCACTGCTATAGCTACGCCGATCCCAATCAAGAGGATTTTCTAACGACCGATTTCATTCTCGGCGCGATACCGGAGCTCAAAAAAGGCGGCGTGAAATTCGTCATTTTCAGCGGCGGTGAACCGCTGATACGGCGGGATATATTCGACATCGCCCAAGCGATGCGCGAAGCGGGGATCGTCACCTATCTTTCGACCAATGGACTCTATATCGGTGACAAAAACGCCGATGCGATCATCGAACATTTCAACTACATCGGTATCAGTATCGACGGGATCGAATCGGTGCACGATCGCTTCCGCGGTATGGAGGGCGCGTATCGAAAGAGTCTGGCGGCGATCGATACGATCCAAAAACATGGCGGCAACGCCGGCATCCGTTTCACGATCACCGAAGAGACCAAGGAGAACCTCTACGATATCTTCGCGTTGGCCGAACGCATAGGCGTGGACAAGCTCTACATCTCCCATCTCGTCTATAGCGGTCGGGGCTTGGAGAATCTCAAGATCGATATCGATAAAACAGAGCGCCGGAAGTTCGTCGAATATATCATCGACAAAGCCTTTCAATACTACGACGAAGGTCGAGGGATCGATATCGTCACCGGCAATATGGAGATGGATGCCATCCTGTTTTTGGATAAATTTTCAAAACGCTATCCCCATCTGAAAGAGGAGATGATCGCGCGCCTTCGACGTTGGGGCGGCAACAGTGCGGGAAGGAAACTGGTCAATATCGACTGGATGGGGCGGGTCAAACCCGACCCCTTCTTTCCCTACTATCTCGGCAATATGACCGAACGCCCTTTTAGCGAGATTTGGAACGATGCGACCAACGAGATGCTGGTAAAACTTCGTGAGCACCCCAGGAAGATCGGCGGTTATTGCCACGATTGCGGTGTCATCGACATCTGTAACGGCGGTTCCAGGAGCAGGGCATGGGCGATTCACGGCGATTTGTGGGCGGAAGATCCTTCCTGTTACCTCGATGCACAAGAAAAATCGATCATCAAATCTTCAAAGGGAACGAATGGGTAAAGTCTATTTGACGGGCGCTGGACCGGGCGATATCGATCTTTTGACGGTCAAAGCTTTGCGGGTCGTACGGGAGGCCGACGTGATCATCTACGATCGCCTGGCCAATCCGGCAATTTTGGATGAATCCAAAGAGGGGTGCGAAAAGGTCTACGTCGGCAAAGCCGACGGTCGCCACACGCTTCCTCAGGATCAAATCAACGAAGTGATCTATCAAAAAGCGCTCGAATATGATGTCGTCGTACGGCTCAAAGGGGGTGATCCGCTGGTCTTCGGTCGCGGTGGAGAAGAGGCGAAATACCTCAAGGAGCGAGGTATCGCTTACGAATTCATCCCTGGCGTCACGTCGGCCATTTCGGTGCCGGCTTACGCGGGGATTCCCGTCACGCACCGGGGTGTCGCCGTCTCGTTCAAAGTGGTCACCGGTCATGAAGCACCCAACAAAGAGCAGAGTCAGGTCGATTGGGACGCGATGAAGGCCGACGAGACGATCGTTTTCTTGATGGGATTGCACAATCTCAAAAATATCGCCGCCAATTTGATCCGTATCGGCAAGCGCCCCGAAACACCCGTTGCGGTGATCAGCCAAGGCACCACGCCCAAGCAGCGAAGCGTCACCGGTACCCTGGAGACGATCTACGATCGCGTCAAAGCGGCGCAACTTCAAACGCCGGCCCTCATCGTCGTCGGTGAAGTGGTACGACTCAAAAAAGATCTGGAGTGGATTGACGAGAATCAATGATTTTTCTTTTTGTAAAGCGGTAACCTCTTGTAAGTCCTCTTGCAAAGGAGACCGCTGATGCGGACTCATCTCGTCGTTCTTCTTATCGCTGGCGTCGTATTGACTCTCTACTTCAACGGTTTTTTCATCCCCAAACCCGATAAAAGTTTTTCATTTCCCACCGATGCCAGATTGCGCCAAATGGCACAAGAAGGAGGCCTCGGTGCCGTACCACGCCGATGGCAAGCGATCCGAACACTGGTCGACCATCCCGCCAATCCCGTGACGAGCGCCAAAGTCGCTTTGGGGAAAAAGCTCTTTTTCGATCCGATCCTCTCCAAAGATCGCACGATCAACTGTGCCAGTTGCCATCATCTGGAAGAGGGTGGGGACGACAACAGGCCCACGGCCGTCGGTTATCATGGCCAGGCCAATCCCAAACATCTCAACGCGCCGACGGTACTCAACGCGGCTTTGGCCAAAAGAGAGTTTTGGGACGGTAGAAGCCCTGATGTGGAAGATCAAGCCAAAGGGCCGATCCAAGCGCCGTTCGAAATGGCGATGACACCCAAGGAGGTGGTCGAAAGGTTGAAAAAAAGAGCCGATTACGTTCATGATTTCGCTCAAGTCTTTCCTAAACGGGGTATCACGTTCGATACGGTGGCGGCAGCCATCGGTGCCTACGAGCGGACACTGTTGACCCGTGGCGCTTTCGATCGCTATTTGGACGGAGACGACGATGCGATCGACCAAAAAGCGAAAAAAGGGTTGTATCTTTTCATACGCATCGGCTGCAAAGGGTGTCATACCGGTGTCAGTGTAGGCGGACAGAGCCTCCAACACTTTCCGCTTAGACGGTACAATTCCCTCTTGGAGCCTCGTTCGGTCTATGTGAACGGCGAACGTTATTTCGCCGGATTTTCCTGGCAAAAACCCAAAGGCGACGCACCCTATCCCTTTGCGGATATCGGTGGTTTTCACGGCAAAGACGCAAGCTTTCTCTTTCGGGTACCCATTCTAAGGAACGTCACCGAAACGGCCCCCTATTTTCATAACGGCAGTGTCGAAAAGCTTGAAGATGCCGTACGCATGATGGCCAGGCATCAGTTGGGATTGACGCTTTCTCGTGAACAGATCGGGCAGATCGTCGCTTTCTTGAAAACATTGAGAGGTGACATGATCGAGTATGAATCGGGAGGAAACGAGGGACGATGAAGCGTGTTTCGATCGTGCAGGCGGCGATCGCCCTTTGGTTTGGTGCCGTGGGGTGTTGGGGTGGCACGATTGGGTGGATGGGAGATTACGATCGAGCGTTGATGCGAGCTAGACGCACGCAAAAGCCGTTGTTCGTCGTCATGGTACAGCCCTCTTGTCAGGCGTGCCGAGAACTGATCGCACGCATGATGGAAAACGAAAAGATCGCCTCGATCCTCTCGACCAAAACCGTTGCCGTCATCGTGACGGCGGGCCGTCGAAACTATCCTGTCGAGTTACTCTATACGCAACGCTATCCGACTCTTTTTCTACTTTCGTACGATGAAATCTTTCTGCGTGAACCGCTAGATGGCGTACCGGATCTCTCAGTGCTTTTGGGATGGCTCGAAAAAGAAGCGTTTGACGAACGCTAACTGTTTGGACGTGAGTTTCATCTGGTCGATTGGGGTGCCATTGTCGTCAAGAACGATCAACGTATCGTCCTTTAGTTCAAGATGGCGCTTGCCCCATTGTTTGAGGTAGTGGTCGTAGGCGAGAAAGACTTTGGCGTTGTCAAGTTTCAAGCGATCGCCGGTACGTTTGTCTTGTAGATCCAACCCTCCGAAGGTTTTGGTGATTTCGTAGGGAAAGTAAGGGGCGATTTTAGCGATGACCTGGGGATCTTTCTTCTCGGGCATATTGACAAAAAGTGCACCCAGCGCCAAAAACGCGAAGATCGCCATCCAGATATAGATACTTTTTTTAGAGAACATCATCCTCTCCTTCAAAATGCTTTTGGATATAGGTTTTGGCTTTTCGATCGAGTCGTTGCATCCGTGCTTTGCCTTTGGGAAGAGAGGCTCTGAGAGTTTTGAGCTCGTTCAAAAAGTCTTCGATCGAGTCCGGGATCATCTTTTCGATGGCTCGCCGGAGGTACTTGGCCAAGGATGGGGAGACGCCGGAGGTCGAAAAGGCGATCGTCAAATCCCCTCGCTTGGTATAGGAGGGGAAGATGAAATCGCAATAATCGACCGAATCGACACTGTTGCACAAGATATGGCGATCTTGGCACGCTTCGTAGATCGTACGCTGTAGAACCAGATCGTCCACCGCGACGACGACGAGAAACGACCCTTCCAAATCGTCCATCACGAAAGGGCGGCGATGGATCGGTATCGCCAGATCGTGGGCGATCTGTTCGATCCGCTCCGATACGTCGGGTGCGACGATCGTGATACGATGAGTGAAATCGATCAATTTTTCGAGCTTTTCGGTCGCGATTTTTCCGCCGCCTACTAGCAATACCGAACGATTGTCGAGTTTCAAAAAGGCTGGAAAGTAGGCCAAAACGATCCTTTTTAAATTTTGAAAATCCTATCACAAAAGGGTTGAAGCGGCGTTGACGGCTATCAATCAATTTTTTGGTTCGACTTCTTATAATGTCTTCAAAAAAAAGAGGCCCCTATGGAAAAAGAGTTTTTGACGTTGATTCAAAAGAGGTTTCCGATCACGAAGCGACCCTTCGCCGAACTCGCCGACGCTTTGGGAAGCGGCGAAGAGGAGGTCTTGGCACTCTACAAACGGCTCAAGGAGGAGAAGGTCATCCGTCAAACCTCCGCGATTTTCGATACCAAGTCGTTGGGCTACCGTTCGTCGCTGGTGGCGTTTGACGTGCCCGATATCGACAAAGCGGCCGCCGTCGTCAACGCCCATCCGGGGGTCAGCCACAATTACGAGCGTGATCACGACTTCAATCTCTGGTTCACCTTGGCCGTAGCACCCGATTCAAGGTTGGGTCTTGAAAAGAGCGTCGAAATTTTGGCGCAAGAAGCGGGGGCGAGGCGATTCGTGATCTTGCCGACGAAAAAGATGTTCAAAATCTCCGTGCAGCTGGACGTCAAAGGGGATCGGGCGAAAAAAGAGCGCTTGGCACGGGTCGAAAAGGAGCCGATGGCACTCGAGCCGATCCATTACGCGATGATCCAAGGATTGCAGAAGGATATCGAACCTACTTTGGAGCTTTTCACCCCTCTGGCCGAGTCGCTAGGGGTAGGGATCGACACATTAGCCAGCGAGGCCGAGCGCATGCAAAAAGCGGGTATCATGCGCCGGTTCGCCGCGATTCTTTATCATCGCAAAGCGGGTTTTACCGCCAACGCGATGGTGGTTTGGAAAGTGCCAGAAGATAGGGCCGAAGCGATCGGCGAGACGGTGGCCGCTTACAGTGCCGTCAGCCACTGCTATCTGCGACCCGTCTATCCCGAGTGGCCCTATCCTCTCTTTTCGATGGTGCATGGCAAAAGCAAGGAGGCGGTCGAGGGAATCGTCGAAGAGATGGCCCAAGAGATCGGGATCGACGAATATGCCTATCTCTACTCGACTCGCGAGTTCAAAAAGGTGCGTATCCAATACTTTTCACCCGAATTCGCGAAGTGGGAAGCGCCATACCTCGATTGAGCGTTAAAGATGTTCAAACAGTACAAAGAGGCGATCGAAAGCTCCAACATCGTCTCCAAAACCGATATCGACGGTATCATCACCTTCGTCAACGACGAATTTTGTAAAATCTCGGGCTACTCACGCAAAGAGCTTATCGGCAAAAACCACAACATCGTCCGCCATCCCGATGTTCCCAAGACCAAATTCAAAAAGTTGTGGGATACGATTCTGGCCAAGAAGACGTTCAAATCGACGGTCAAAAACCGAGCCAAAGATGGAAGCACCTTTTATGTGAACACGACGATCATACCGATCTTGGACGAAAAGGGAGATATCGAAGAGTTCATCGCGATTCGCTACGACGTCACCAAAGAGATGGAGCTCAAGATGGCGCTGGAGAAAAAAGAGCGAGAATTGGAGCTTCTCAATCGAACCCTCGAGGAGCGGGTGCGGATGCAGACGCAAAAACTCTACGAACTCAACCGCCATCTCGAGGAGCGGGTGAAAGAGGAGGTACGGAAAAACGAAGAGAAGCAAAAAATGCTCTTTTTGCAATCACGTATGGCGAGTATGGGTCAGATGATGGCCAATATCGCCCATCAATGGCGCCAACCCCTCACCGAATTGGCCCTTTCGCTTTTCAATCTCAAAAAATCGGCTCACGAGCATCGGATCGAGGGAGTCGATCGAGCCTACACGGAGGCCAAAGCGATCATTCAAAGTATGTCTCGTACCATCGACGACTTTATCGGTTTTTTCAAGCCAGACAAACCCAAAAAGGCCTTTTTCATCCGTCAAAGCATTGACGATGCCCTGCAGATCGTGGGTCAATCTCTTCAAAAAGAGGGGATCGAAGTCGAGCGTGTCGAAGAGGAGGGGCTTCGAATCGTGGGCGTGAGCAACGAACTTTCTCAAGTGTTGATCAATCTGATCCAGAATGCCAAAGAGGCGTTCAGGCAAAGTGATGCCGAAAAAAAACGTATCAAAATCATACTCGGATACCACGACGATCACGTCACGATCGAGTTGATCGACAATGCGGGAGGGATCGAAGCTTCGGTCATGGATCGAATTTTCGAACCCTATTTTACGACCAAACACGCTTCGCAAGGGACGGGTTTGGGGCTTTTTATGTCCAAAATGATCATCGAGAAAAGTTTCGGCGGGATGATCGAAGTCGAAAACTTTCAAGAGGGTGCCTGTTTTCGGATCCTCTTGCCGGGCTTGAAGGAGAGGAATGGGCTCTAAAAACGCTTTGGCGCCACTGAAAGTGTTGCTTGTCGAGGATGAAAAACGGTTGGCGCGGTTGCTTGAACATGCGATCGGCGACTATTTCAAACGGTTCGATGTGGCATTCGACGGTATCGAAGGGTTGGATCGTTTTAGAACCGTGCGTCCGGATATCGTCATTACCGATATTACGATGCCGGGTATGAGTGGATTGTCCTTGGCCGAACGGATCAAACATGAGTCGCCGCAGACGCCGGTGGTGATCTTGAGCGCATATAGCGACAAAGAAAAACTTCTGGGTGCGATCGATGCAGGGGTCGTGAAGTATTTTATCAAGCCTTTCGATCCTGAAGATCTCCTCGACTATCTATGTGAACTGGCCACGCGGATCAAGAAGGAGCGGATGGTCGAATTGATGCCTCCTTTCACCTTTCATCGACAGACCGAGCAGCTCTTCAAACATGGCGTTCTCGTGCATTTAAGTCCAAGAGAGAGCCGTTTCATCGCACTTTTGCTCCAAAGTCCCAACCACTACATGAGCAATGCGGCGATCAAAGCGCACCTATGGGACGAACAGGATATCAGCAACGAGCGGCTTCGCACTTTTATCAAACGCCTTCGCCAAAAGAGCGACAAACGCTTGATCGAAAACGTCGCGGGACAAGGCTACCTACTGCGTACGTCATCGCCAGAGGATGGGTAGGGGACTTCGGATCGTTCCTTTCGACATCTCTTGACGGGGGGCTTCGAGGTTTGTCATGTTGATCGCTGTTTCGACGAACGGTTGAAGATAGTAGGTCCCTTCGTAGCCGTGCTCTTGAAGCCATCGACTCATGCGTTCCAGGTCGTCGACGCTCAACAAATCGGCGTGGACGGTCGTACGGACTTCGAAAGGGATTTGGGATGCGTGCAAGCTTCGTAGCGTTTCGATGAATCGGTCGAAATGGGCACTACCGGTGATGAAGCCAAATTTTTCGTGAGGGGCCTTGAAGTCGAGCGCCACGTAATCGATCAGTTTTTTCGCAAGAAGTTCGGCGATTCGATCGGGGCGCAAACCGTTGGTATCGAGTTTGATCGCGAATCCTCTCTCTTTGATCGCCAGGCACAGCGGCACCAAATCATGGCGTGTCGGTTCGCCGCCGCTGAGCACCACGCCATCGAGCAGTCCGATCCGGCGATCGAGAAACGATAATAGATCCTCTTTTTCGTACCGGCCTTCTTGGGCGAAGACGATATCAGGATTGTAACAATAGACACAACGCATGTTGCAGCCGATCAGCCAGACGATCGCCGCCAATTTCCCTGGAAAATCCAAGTGGGTAAACGGCGTGATGTCGTAGATGATCTTACCGTTGGACAAAAGGTTTCCTCTGGCGGTGCTCGCCTTTTTTACCGATGTTGAAACTCTCCACGGGCCGATGATAGCCCATCACACGGGTATAGACGATACATTTGGTCCGTTTGTGGGCCAATTTTTCCAACTCTTTCGTTTTGTTCATGATGCCTCCTTGGTTGAGATGGATAGTTCTTCGAGTAGCTCTTCGTCACAGCGCGGACAATATTCGTGCTCGCCCGGAAGATAACCGTGTTTGGGACAGACAGAAAATAGAGGGGTGATCGTGACGTAAGGGAGTTTGAAACGGGTGATCACCTTTTGAAGTAGGTTGCGGCACGCCTCGGCGGAGCTGATTCGTTCGCGCATGTATAGGTGCAGTACCGTACCGCCCGTATATTTGCACTGAAGCGCGTCTTGACGTTCGAGCGCTTCGAAAGGGTCGTCGGTATAATCGACGGGAAGTTGTGAGGAGTTGGTGTAGTAGATGTTCTCGCCCATACCCGCTTGGATGATGCCCGGGTAGCGCTTTCTATCCTCCTTGGCGAAGCGGTACGTGGTTCCTTCGGCAGGGGTCGCTTCGAGATTGTATAGATGGCCGGTACGCTCTTGGAATTGACGAAGCCGTTGGCGCATATGTTCGAGGATATGTAGGGCGAAATCTTCTCCCCACGGGGTGGCGATCGTTTCCCGATCGTCGGTGAAGTTGCGAATCATCTCATTCATACCGTTGACGCCGATCGTGGAAAAGTGGTTGTCGAAACCTGGTAGATAGCGTTTGGTGTAGGGAAAAAGCCCCCGATCGAAAAGCTCTTGGATGAAAGCGCGTTTTTTCTCCAGCGTCGAAGAGGCCATCGTCATCAACCGATCCAAACGCGACAAAAGCCCCTTTTCGTCCCCTTTGAAAAGGTAGCCGAGCCTGGCCATATTGATCGTCACGACGCCGATGCTTCCGGTCATTTCCGCGCTTCCGAACAGTCCGCCTCCCCGTTTGAGGAGTTCGCGAAGATCGAGCTGCAATCGACAGCACATGCTGCGCACGTGGCCCGGCTTGTACGCCTCTTCGTTGGGGACGCGTCGCCCCGTTTCGTCGATCGTGTATTGACTGCCGATGAAGTTTTGAAAATAGGAGGAGCCGATCTTGGCCGTGTTTTCGAAAAGTATGTCGGTATTGGGACCGTACCAATCGAAATCTTCGGTGATATTGACGGTAGGGATCGGGAAAGTGAAGGGTTGACCGCTGGCGTCGCCTTCGGTCATCACTTCGTAAAAGGCGCGGTTGATCCGATCCATTTCGGGTTGGAAATGTTCGTATCGTAGCGCATCGAGCGATGGAAGGGTCGGATCGCGCCGTTTCGCTTCGGCCAACAGACCGGGATCGTCGAGATCTTTAAAAAGGTGCCGGCCCCCTCGGGTGGGAAACTGCTTTTTCAAATCTTCCGGCACCGTCCAGTCGATCGTGATGTTGGTAAAAGGGGATTGGCCCCATCGCGCAGGAACGTTGAGGTTGTACACGAAGCTTCGGATCGCCTTTTTGAGTGCACGATCGTCGAGCCGATCTTTGAAAAGGTAGGGGGCGAGATAGGTGTCGAACGAACTGAAAGCTTGCGCCCCCGCCCATTCGCTTTGCAAAATACCCAAAAAGTTGGCCATCTGCCCCAGCGCTTCTCTAAGATGGCTGGGGGGACGACTCTCTACGCGGCCTCGAACGCCGTTGAAGCCCTCGTCGAGCAAGATTCGCAGACTCCATCCCGCGCAATAGCCGCTGAGGGTATCGAGATCGTGAATATGGTAGTCGCCGTTGCGGTGGGCGTACCCTTCGGCCTTGGAATAGATGCGATCGAGCCAGTAGTTGGCGATCACTTTGCCGGCGGTGTTGTTGATGAGCCCAGCATGGGAGTAGCCGGTGTTTGAGTTGGCGTTGATGCGCCAATCGCTTTTGCTGATATACTCCTCGATCGTTTCGCTGCAGTCGACGTAGGTGGTATCCGGGTTGAGTTTGTAGAGATGTTCGCGTTGCATCTTTCGCGTGTGACGATAGAGCATGAAGGCTCTCATCACATCGAAATATCGGGCGTTGTAGAGCTCCTTTTCGATCATGTCCTGAATATCTTCGACGGCGGCTTGGCGTTTGTGTTTGAGATGGTCCAGTAGACTGAAAAAGATCGATTCGTCATAGGGTGTATTTTGGCTCTCAAAAGCCGCCTTGATCGCATCTTCGATTTTGTAGGGGGCGAAGGCCTCTTCCGATCCATCGCGTTTGAGGATGGTTTTGAGTATCATTTTTCTTTTCTCCGCGATGCAAGGGGCGTAGCCGAAGCCCGGGGAGGTGAGGCTTCGGCCACGCCCCTTGTGTGCAAGCTTTTTGAAGTAGGAACGTTGAAATGATAAACCGTAAGGACTTGGCATGCCATAAAAAAAGAGCTCACGCCAATGTCACGAATGCACCGTTTCAAGGCATGGCCGTGACGTTTTCGTGACGGTCTTTGATGGGTGTCAATCTTGCGTGAGCCATTTTTGAGTACAATCAAAACAAAAAAAGGCCGAAACGATGGATTGGATTTTGATCTCTTTTTTGGCATTGACGACCCTTTTGATGGGAAAAATCATTTTCATGTTCAAGGAGTAGCAACAATGGATATTAGCAACTATATGCGCGAGGAGCATCGACACTGCGACGAGGCGTTCGCCAAAGCCGAACAAGCGGTCAACGCAGGCGATTTCGAGGCGGCGTTTGGCCATTTCCAAGACTTCATGATCGATACGCTAAAACATTTCGACAAAGAAGAGGAGATTCTCTTTCCCGCTTTCGAAGCGGCGACGCTGAGCACCGAGGGGCCGACGCAGGTGATGCGCTACGAGCACAACCAGGTGCGAGGTTTGCTGGAGCAGATCAAAGATGCGATCGACAAAAAAGATAAGGATCGTTTCTTTTCCGCCGCCGATACGTTGATGATTTTGTTGCAACAGCACAATATGAAAGAGGAACAGATGCTCTACGCGATGTGCGATCGGGTACTTTCGGAGCAGGCGCCCGAATTGATCGAAAAGATGAAGACACACTGATTCGATGCAAATACTCGATCTGGATGTCAGAGGTTTGAGTCACCCGGAACCATTGGAGCGAAGCGTGGCGATGTTCGCAAGATTGGGTGCGGGGATCGTGATGCGGCTGCATATCCATCGGCTCCCCACACCCCTTTTGCAGATCGCGCAGAGTCGCGGCATCGAGTATGGGGTGTGCCGCCGAAGCGACGAATACTATCTGATTCTCTTTTCGACGGACGCGTCGATCGATCCGCAGCGTCTGGCGCGCGAAGCGTGCGAGGAGATGGGGGATGTTTAATCAAGGCCTTTCACTCGATCAAGCGCCGCCGATCGGTGTCGTCTTACGCTTTTTTCTGACCGCCCCCCTTTTTGGCGTATTGGCGGCTTTGGGATTGATGTTCGCCGGCGATGCCACGGTGGGGCATTGGGAAGCGCCACGAATGGTCGCGGTGATTCATTGGCTCGTATTGGGGGTAGCAGGACAAACGATGATCGGTGCGCTTTTTCAAATGTTGCCGGTCATCGCCGGTGCACCGATCAAAGCGGCCGAGTATCATGCGCGCTGGATTCATGCATTGATGAGTCTTGGGGTGTTGATGTTGTCGGGGGCGCTATGGATGGGGCAACCCTTTTTGTTCCATCCGGCCCTGGCCCTTTTGTTGGGATCGCTGGGCTTTACGGTAGGGTTGATGCTTTTGAAACTCCTCAAGGTCGAAAACAAAACCCCTTCCGTCGTCGGGATGATCGTCGCACTCCTTTCGCTTGGCCTGGGTCTCATTTTCGCGACGTTGGTGACGCTCGTTTTCATGGGAGTGGATATCCCTCTTCCCGTCACGGTGCTTAGAGCCTTGCATCTACATTTCATGCTCTTTGGATGGATCGCGGTCCTGGTTATGGCGGTCGCTTTTCAAGTGATCGAAATGTTCTACGTCACGCCGCCCTATCCAGAGATTTTGAGACAGTGGCTACCGATCGGAATCTTGAGCCTTTTGGTACTCCAGGTGCCTGCCTATTTCATGATCGATTCGCTTATCGATTGGATCGATGGCGTGCTCGGCGTCATGTTGATGATTTTCGCGTCCGTTACCTTGCGTCGGCTTTCGCAGCGCAAACGGCCGGTGGCGGATACGACCGTATGGCTTTGGCGG
>CAZORY010000022.1:0-16031 GCA_964582435.1 uncultured Campylobacterales bacterium | reverse complement strand
ATCTTCATCGACGACATCGACGCCATCGGAAAAAGCCGTGCCGCCAGCGGCCAGATCGGCGGCAACGACGAGCGGGAGCAGACCCTCAATCAGCTGTTGGCCGAGATGGACGGATTCAGCTCCGATACGCCGATCATCGTCCTAGCCGCCACCAACCGTCCCGAAGTCCTCGATCCCGCCCTGTTGCGTCCGGGCCGTTTCGACCGGCAAGTGCTGGTGGACAAACCCGACTTCGAAGGACGGGTCAAAATCCTTCAGGTGCACGTCAAACATATCAAGATGGCTCCCGATGTGGATCTGGAAGAGATCGCACGGCTCACGGCGGGTCTGGCGGGGGCGGATCTGGCCAATATCGTCAACGAAGCGGCCCTGTTGGCGGGCCGTCAGAACAAAGAGAGGGTGGAGCAACAAGATTTTCTCGAAGCGGTCGAACGGGCGATCGCCGGGTTGGAGAAGAAGTCACGCCGTATCTCTCCCAAAGAGAAGCGCATCGTCGCCTATCACGAAAGCGGCCACGCCTTGATCGCCGAGACGACCGAGGGGGCCAAGAAAGTCTCCAAAGTTTCGATCATTCCCCGTGGATTGGCGGCATTGGGTTATACCCTCAATACGCCGGAAGAGAACAAGTATCTGATGCAGCGTCATGAGCTCGTCGCCGAGATCGACACCCTTTTGGGTGGCCGGGCCGCCGAAGAGGTCTTCATCAAAGAGATCAGTACGGGGGCGAGCAACGACCTCGAGCGGGCCACCGACATCGTCAAAGCGATGGTGAGCCTCTATGGAATGAGCGACGTGGCGGGCTTGATGGTGCTCGAAAAGCAGACCAACATGTTCCTAGGCGGCGGCGTGAGCCAGAAAGAGTACAGCGAAAAGACCGCCGAAGAGATGGACGAGTTCGTCAAGAATTTCCTGGGTGAGCGGTATCGTCATGTGGTGGCTCGCCTCAAAGAGTACAGCGAAGCGATCGAAGAGATGGTCGAAGAGCTCTTCAAGGCCGAAACGATCGAAGGGACGAAAGTCCGCCAAATCATTCGCGATTTCGAAAAACGTCACGGCATCAAGAGCAAACTCGTCGAGCCCAAGGAGACGATCGAATCCGAAGCCCACGATCATGTGCCCCGACAAGAGGAAGGGGATGGCGCACACGATGAAGGGATAGAGCAGAGCAACGAGCCACGCAAGGGGTGAGGCTCTTGCAAGCCCTCCTTGCGCGAGGAACGATCCGAATGCCCAATATTTAGGAAAAAAATTATCAATTAATAATTTTACATAAGTATTTTCCTCTCTCGAATATGTTATAATCCGATATAAAATCGGGAAAGGAGAGAGGATGCCGGGAACCGAAACGGGCCATATCATCGCCATAGGACATCTGCCGAAAATCGAAATCAGAAACGCTCTCCTACGCCTACTTCTGCGATAACATCTACCGATTGCCATTTTTCGTACCACTATTTTTTCATGCCATTTTCAGAAGGAACCTAAAATGAAAGAGAGAGTCTATATATTCGATACCACGTTGCGAGACGGCGAGCAAAGCCCCGGCGCTTCGATGAACACCGAAGAGAAGATCAAGATCGCCCAGCAGTTGGAGCGCTTGGGAGTGGACATCATCGAGGCGGGATTCGCCGCCGCCAGTCCCGGCGATTTCGATGCGATACGGCGCATCGGCGAAGCGGTGACGAAGAGTACCGTCTGCTCTTTGGCCAGGGCCGTGGAGCGGGATATCGTTCAAGCGGGAGAATCTCTCGCAGGCGCGGCGAAGAAACGGATCCATACGTTCATCGCCACCAGTCCGATCCATATGGAACACAAGCTCAAAATGAGCCCCGACGAAGTGATTCGTCGGGCCGTGGAGGCGGTGACATTGGCCAAAAACTATACCGACGATGTGGAGTTCAGCTGCGAAGATGCCGGACGTAGCGAGATCGCGTTTTTGAAAGAGATTCTCGATGCCGTGATCGAAGCCGGTGCGACGACACTCAACATCCCTGATACCGTCGGTTATCGTCTGCCCCAGGAGATGGGTGCGATGATCAAGACCCTCTCCGATCACGTGGGCAAACGGGCGATTCTTTCGGTGCATTGCCACAACGATCTGGGGCTGGCGGTTGCCAATAGCCTCTTTTCGGTGATGAACGGGGCCCGACAGGTCGAATGTACGATCAACGGCCTGGGAGAACGGGCCGGCAATGCGGCGTTGGAGGAGATCGTGATGGCGATGCGGGTGCGCGCCGATGTCTTCGCCGATGTGGAGACGGGCATCAACACCCGTGAAATCTATCCGACCAGCCGTCTCGTCGCAGCCATCACCGGGATCGAACCCCAACCCAACAAAGCGATCGTGGGTAAGAACGCGTTCGCCCACGAGAGCGGAATCCACCAAGACGGCGTCCTCAAATGCCAAGAGACTTACGAAATCATGCGCGCCGAAGATATCGGACTGGAAGCCAATCGAATCGTACTGGGCAAACATAGCGGTCGCCACGCCTTCAAAGAGCGGCTCGAAGAGCTTGGCTTCGAATTGGGGCCCGAAGATCTCAACAAAGCTTTCGAGCGTTTCAAGATTTTGGCCGACAAGAAGAAGGAGATCTACGACGACGATATCCGTATGTTGATCGCCAACGAGATCACCAACATCCCCCAGACCTACGAATTGGTGGGCTTACAGATCGCCGATTGTTCCGGCGGAGTCCCCAGTGCCGCCGTCAAGATCAGGCACGAAGAGGAAGAGCTGCTCGATGCCGGGATCGGAGACGGTACGATGGATGCGATCTTCAAGACGATCGACCGCATCAGCGGTCATACGGGCCAATTGATGGATTATCGGGTCGAAGCGGTCACCCAAGGCAAGGATGCGCTGGCCAAAGTGGTCGTCAACGTCCGTTTCGACGCCAGCAAAACCGCCGTCATCGGCCATGGCTTGAGCATCGATACGATGGTCGCCAGCGCCAAAGCCTATATCGGCGCGCTCAACAGTTATCTTTCGATGGTCCCCGACGAACGATCGCCCGCCGCTTGCGAAGGCGTGTGAGCGGGCTTTTTCAGCGAGCTACCGATCGCGAACTCACTCGCTATCGGCCGTACGAGGGCCGAGAATGTCGAAATCGAAATACTCCGACTGGAACGTTCCGTCGGGAATTTTGGAAAACTGGATGACGGCGGCGTCCGTGTTGCCGTCTTCCAGATACAAGAGCCCCAAGGCGTAACGACTCTCCAGGTTGTTCGGGTCGGTCATCTTCGCAAGCTGCAACAAGGCGCTAGCGTCGGCATGGTGGTCGGCGCCGATCGCGGCGACGGCGGTGAGAAACAGCGTGCGACTATCCTGCATCTTGTAACGATCGACCAGTTCGTTGAGCAGTACGTACGCCTTTTCGTAACGCTGGAGATAGATGTCGCTCAACGCCAACCCTTCGATGATGCCTGCCGGATCCTCACGCTCTTCGAGGAGTTTTTCCTGGAGACGTTTCATGAAAGGATAGAGGGTCCCGGTGATGAATCGCAGGGCGATGTAGTTTTCGCGGGTAAAAGCACTGCCGTAGTAGACGGCATCCAGATCGAGGGGATGGGTTTTGAGGTATTGCTGGGCCAACGCGCTGTAGCGCTTGATCGGCAAGTGGCGCCCTTGCAGTTGCAGATAGAGTAAGTTCGCCAGGACGTCCCTGGGCATGCGGGCACGCAGTCTTCGTACCTTCGTTTTGGCCGCATCCCATCGTCCCAGTCCCGCTTCGATCAGCGTATCGAGGAGGAGATAGAGGGGACGGTTCGTATGGCCTTTTTCGACCCATTGAAGAGCGGCGGAAAGGTTGCCGCGATAGTAGTAGAAGAGAGCACGATGGAAGCGGTCGAGGGGGGAAGGATTGGACATACGGCTCAAATCGTCGCTGACGAACTGTTCGATTTGGGGAATCTTCTCGCCGGTGAGGGTTTCGCACATGAGGGCGAAGATGGCGGAGAGATAGTTGGAGGCGTCGAGATGGTAGCTGCGTAGGAAATGTTTGTGGGCTTGGGTATAGTTGCCGAGCTGGGCGTAGGTGAGCGCTAGATCGTAATGGAGAATCGAATGGTTGGGGTAACGTTTCAACGCCTTTTCGAGCAAGGCGTTGGCTCGGCGAAGCCGATGGTCGATGGCCGCTTTGATCGCTTTGGAAATCTGGAGGTTGACGCGGGAGATGCTGGAACTTCGCGTGAGATATTTGGTGGCGGTAGGCGTCTCGTCCACATAGATGGCGGCGTTACCTTTCTTGATGTAGTTGAGAGTCTGGTTGGCGTTGAAGACTTTGAAGGGGGCGAATTCGAAAAGTAGTTTGAAAGCTTCCGGGGCCACGAGAATCTTGTCGACACTGAAACGACGCTGGGCCGCTTCGATCTCGTAGACAGAGGTTGCGAGCCTGGCGTGGATAGGATAGATCTTCTCCCCTTTGCCTTTGAAATCCTTGGTGAGTTTTTCGAGAAGATCGGCCGCTTTTTGGGGCATACCGTGTTTGAGCTCGACCAGTGCCAGCGCTTTGCGACTTTTGACGGGTGTGTCGGCGTGTTCGATCGCCTGGCGAAGATAGCGTACCGCCACCGGATAGTTCCCCACCTGGGCGTAGAGTTGGCCAAGGATTAGATAATCGGTAGGGGCTGCTCGTTTTTCGAGACGATCGATCGCGCGATAAGGGCGATCGAAAACGACGAAACCCACCGCACCCACTCGGTCCAGCGTTTTGTTGGGGACCGAAGAGGTGGGGTGGACCACGGCGCCGAGCGTTTCGAAATAGTTCCCTTTGTAGTAGTTGATCAGTGCGTACAAGTAGCCATACAAAGAGGAGTTGTAACTATCGGGAAGGCTGGCTTCCGCCATTTGTAGAAAATATTTGAACAGCTTCTCGTCGCCAAGATGCAGTGCGCTGACGGCGGCGTTGAGAGCGCTGATGCACCGATTTTCGCCGTTTTGGATCGCTTTTTTGAAAGATTCGATCGCTTGATCGTACTTCTCTTGGCGCATCTGAGCGACGCCGAGATTGTAGTAGGAGAGCGACGCACTGTACGTAGCGACCTGCTCGAAAAGATCCAAGGCCTCTTTTTTGTTCCCTTTTTCGTAGAGGATATTGGCTTTTTCGATCATCCGCTCGATCTGCGAGGGGGTGGCGAGGGGTTGCACTTTGCCCGCCTTTTGGATTTTTTTGGCGATTTTTCCGGTATCGACGCTCTCTTTGGGGGTTTTGTCGCGAACGAGCAGCCACCAGAGGGCCAGAAGGAGGATCACGAGCGACGTTAGGCCGATACCACCGAAAAGGAGAAGGCGTTTGCGCCCTCCTTTGTTCGAGGAAGTGTCCGACGATTCGTCCGTCGAGTCTGAAGAGGGGAGGGGACGCTCCTCCTCGAGTATGATGACCTCTTCTTCCTCAGCCATCGTTCACCTTCAGAGGTAGGGCCTCAAAACGTCGGGCACGACGATGGAACCATCTTTTTGCTGGTAGTTTTCCATGATCGCGATGAGGGTCCGTCCGACGGCGAGGCTGGAGCCGTTGAGGGTATGGACGAGACGGTTTTTCTTCTCCTCGTCTTTGAAACGGATTTTGGCCCGTCGGGCCTGAAAATCCCGGGTGTTGGAGATGGAGCTGATCTCACGATACTTTCCTTGGCCAGGCAGCCAGACCTCCAAATCGATCGTCTTGGCCGCCGAAAATCCCATATCGCCGGCACAAAGGAGCATGTGTCGGTGAGGGAGGCCCAAAGAGGTCAGAAGATCGGAGGCGCAGGCGACCATCTGCTCGAAAATTTTGTCGCTCTCTTCGGGACGGGTGATGCATACGAGCTCCACTTTGTCGAACTGGTGCTGGCGGATCATCCCCCGGGTATCGCGCCCCGCCGAGCCCGCTTCTTTGCGAAAACAGGGCGTATAAGCGGTGAGGCGCAACGGAAGATCTTCGCTTTTTAGAATTTCGTCGCGAAAGAGATTGGTCACGGGCACCTCGGCCGTGGGGATCATATAGAGTTCTTCCCCTTCTATCTTGAAAAGATCGTCGGCGAATTTGGGGAGTTGGCCCGTTCCGAAAAGGGAGTCGGCGTTGGCCATGAAAGGGACGTAGACCTCTTCGAAGCCCCGATCGCGGTTGAAGTCGAGCATATAGTTGATCAGGGCCCGTTCCAGTCTCGCTCCTTCGAATCGTAGCGCGCTGAATCGGCTTTTGGCGATCTTGACCCCCCGTTCGAAATCGATCCAACCGTTGGCTTCGGCCAATTCCCAGTGCTCTTTGGGGGTGAAGTCGAAAACGGTAGGCTCCAGAACCCGCTTGAGCTCCACGTTGTCCTCTTCGTCCTCGCCGTCGGGGACGTCGGGGTCCGGAAGGTTGGGGATCGTGGCCGCAAGGTCGAAGAGTCGCTGCTCGAGTGCTTTGAGCTCTTCGCCCAAGGCGGCGATGCGCGCTTTGTTTTCGGCCACCTCTTTTTGGAGCGTCCCGATATCTTTACCCTCTCGTTTGTATTGACCGAAAAGTTTGCTTTTGGCGTTTTGCTTGGCTTGTGCCGCTTCGAGGCGCTTTTGGACCTCTTTCTTTTCGGTGAAGAGAGTTTTGAGCCTTTCGAGGAGTTGCTCGTCCACTCCTCGACGTTTCAGAGCGGCCGAAACGGTATCGAACTCTTTTTCGAGCTGCCTTAGATCGAGCATTGGCGTCCTTTTTTAGAACGATTGTACAAAAAAGCGGTTGAAGATCAGATATCCTCGGCCATATCGTACGCTTCGGCGGCGACGATCGCGCTGAAATAGACCATCCACATCATCATCAAAACTCCCAATGGCAACAGGATGACGATCGCGATCGCGAATCCGGTCAGCAAGCCCACCCCCAAAAGTATCAGCATCCACAAGGAGACGAGTTTGAAGTAGGCCCAGGTGAAGGAGGCTTTCCAGAAACGGGGGGAGAAAAGCATGAAGATGGCGTTGAAGGCATCGCCGAAAGTGCGCTGAAAGAGGGCGTATCCATACACGAGGGGCCAGACGTAGCCCAAAAAAGCTGACGAGAGTAGCATGAAAAGCAGTGCGGGCGTGGAGGCGGCGAAAAGATGGGTGTACATCGCCGTCACCTCTTGGGCGGAGGCGTTGGGAGCTTGCTGCTGCATCATGACATCCATCGCCGTAAAGCCCCCTGAAAGCCAGAATATGCCGAAAGTGATCAGCATCATCAGCAAGGAGAAGATCATGAAACCGACATAAAACCCCGTCGCGGGCGAGAAGAAGCCGACCATCATCTCCTTCGCATCGCTTTCGGTGGCGATTTTCGTTTTGAAATCTTCGATCGAAACGCTACTTTTGAGTCTATCGACGACCCAGTAGGCAAGGGCGTAGAGTAAAATCCCCTGGATGAGCGAAGCGACGAGGCCGACCAATGGGATCAGTGTGGCGATAGAGAGTAGGACAAGCACCATGGCGACGATCGCCGTATTTTTCCAGCTGGCGCTCAACGCCGTCCATGTATAGTTGATCGCCGCCGTGATCGGCGCGATCCGGAGGGTCTCGTCTTTGAGAAGTTGCATCTGTCCGCCTTGTAAATGAAAATATCGGCTATTATAGCATCAATCAAATCTCTTTAGGGCACGAGAGTTCGACGCGGATCGTCAGTTTTTCACCCTCTTCGGTGACGTAGAAGCGATGTTTTTTGCAATAATTGGCGTTCATATGGTTGGCGAGTTTGAGAGCGGCGAACTCCGCTTGTTCTTTGTTCTGGAAGCTTTGAGGCAGGACGAGATCCTCATCTTTTTTCACGCAACCGCACCGTTTTTCGATATCGACCGTATACATATTCACTCCTTGTTGTCAAAGTTTTCGGATAATGTGTGGGATTATCCATAGATTCGTTTAAAAAGCATCATCCCCACCATCGTAGCGGCGATGCATAAGGCGGTGTTCAGCGTGACGTTGGCGGCGGCACGCCCCCAAAGGCCCGATTGCAGCATCGTCACGGTCTCCAGGGAGAAGGTGGAGAACGTGGTGAGCGCTCCCAACATGCCGGTAACGAGCATCGCCTTTTGGTGGGGGGCGACGACGTTTTCGAAAAAGAGGACCAAAAAGCCGATGATGAAACTTCCCAATACATTGACGCTCAAGGTACCGACGGGAAAGAGGGTGGGGGAGAGCTTTTGCACCCATCCGGCGATCAAAAAACGCAGAATAGCTCCCACGAACCCGCCGACACCGACGGAAAGAATGAGTCCGATCGGCATGCTACGCTCCATGTTTGGGGTGTTTGTAGGCGATCACTTCCACATCGCTCATCGTTACGAAACCCTCTTGGACAAGATCGTCGGCCGCTTCCAAAAAGGCACGAAGGCGCTCCTCTTCTTCGACGATCTCCAAAACAATAGGAAGTTTCTGTTTGAGAATCCAGACATTGAAGGTATGAATTTCGGAATGGGCACCGAATCCGGCGGCTCCTTTGAAAAGCGTCGCCCCTTTGATACCCATCTGCTGGGCCATTTTGAGAAGGACTTCCCATAGAGGTTTACCTTGGTGGGTATCGTCGTTGCCGATATACAGACGCATACATTTGCGCTGTCCTAGATAACGTTTCATGATTTCACCTTTCGATGCGTTCGCCTTTCTTATTCCGTCCGACACGAAATTTCGAAGACCGCTTCGTTGACCTTGGCCATCGTATCGGCTGCCTCTTCCTGGGCGGTGGCGTTGCCTTTTGCGACGATGGCGTCGATCGTGGCGTCGTCGAGTTTCGCTCGCCGTTCGTGCATCGGTGCCAGGAGGCGATCGATGCTCTGAGCGCAGAGTTTTTTGCATTCGAAGCAGCCGATGGTTCCTGCACGGCATTCGGCGTTGATCCGTTGGACGATCTCGTCTTCGCTCAGGGCTTTGTGATACTCGAAGACCAGACAGACGTCGGGATCACCTGGATCGTTGCGACGGACGCGCTGGGTATCGGTTTTGGCGACTTTGAGTTTGGACCAAACCTCTTCGGGCGTGTCGCTGAGATAGATGGCGTTGTTGTAACTTTTGCTCATCTTTCGGCCGTCCAAGCCCGGCAGGCGCGCCGTTTCGGTCAGCATCTCCTTGGGCTCTTTGAAAATTTCACAGCCGAAGAGATGGTGAAAACGACGGACGATTTCGCGGGCGATCTCCAAATGGGGCTTCTGGTCTTCGCCGATCGGTACCATATCGGCTTGGTAGAGGACGATATCCGCCGTTTGCAGGACGGGATAGGTCAAAAAGCCTGCCGTATGGATCTCCTTGTGCTGCATTTGGGCCAGTTGGTCTTTGTAGGTGGGGTTGCGTTCCAGCCAGCCCAGCGGCGTGATCATGTTGAGCAGGACGTAGAGTTCGGCGTGTTCTTTGACGGCGCTTTGGACGAAAAGGGTCGATTGGTCGGGGTCGATGCCGGCGGCGATCCAATCCTTGACCAGTTCACGACCGAGGTTTTTGAGATTGAGCTTCTCTTCGTAGCTGGTCGAGAGGGCGTGCCAGTCGGCCACGAAAAAGTGGCAGTCATGTTCGTGCTGCAATCTGATCCAGTTTTGCAGGACGCCCAGATAGTGACCTAGATGGAGCTTGCCCGTCGGGCGCATTCCGCTGACGATTCGCATGGTTGTCCTTGATTTTTTGCGAAATTATAGCCGATGTGCGGTTTAGTACCGTTTAATCAAGATAGCCTTACAATTTGGGATAGAGATTCAAAGGCAAGGGATAGCTATGAATTTGGAAAAGGTGATTTCTGGCTTTTTCATCATTTTGGCGCTGACGATGAACTTCGGATTTTTCTACGGCGATCCGACGATTCTGGAACAGCATAGCCGCTACGAGCTTTTCGCGGCGATCATCGTCAACCTGATCGCGACGATCTACAAACTGGGCGACAAGACGCAGTTGGGCGCCGTGTTGCTGGCGACCAGTCTCGTCGCCGATATCCAGCTCATCGGCGCCGCTTCGATCTGGGCGCTTGGCGAGTACGTCGTGGGGATGAACACGGAGGTGGTGACGGCGATCATCTCCTTCTCCGGCGGCGCACTATTGGCCAATATCGTTTCGGTGATCCTATTCACCGGCGACGTACTCAAATCCAAACGGTAAGAGGTACGGTTTGGGCAACAACTCTCTTTTTCTGATCATCAAGCGCATGCGAACGCCGATGTTCGTATTGGTGGTCACTTTCGCCATTTCGATACTCGGTATGGTATTGATTCCCGGTGTGGACGATCAGGGTCGTCCCTACCATTTGAGCTTTTTCGACGCCTTCTATTTCGTCAGCTACATGGCGACGACGATCGGCTTCGGCGAGTCTCCTTACGCCTTTACCTATCCCCAGAAACTTTGGGTGGGTTTTTGTATCTATCTCACCGTCATCGGCTGGTTCTACGCCATCGGTTCCATCATCACGTTGGTGCAGGACAAGGTCTTGGCCGCACAGATCGCTTTGGCGCAGTTTCAGCGCAAGATTCGCAAGATGGAGGAGCCCTTCATCATCTTCGTCGGCTACAACTCGCTCACTCGCGAAATCATCGACAGGCTCTCCAAACGGGGGATTCGCAGTGTCGTGATCGAAAAGAACGAAGAGAAACTCAAACTTCTCAGCCTCGAAGATTACGTGGTGGAAGTCCCGGCGTTGGCCGGCGATATCCGAGATCCCAAGACTTTCAAGATAGCGGGTATTCACAAATCCAATTGTCACGCGGTCGTCTCTTTGTTCAACGACGACGTAATGAACCTGCACGTGGCCCTTTCGGCCAAGCTGATGAACAAGCATGTCATGGTCGTGGTCGAAGCCACCCAGGACGAGTATGGCCAAAACCTCAAAACCATCGGGGCCGACGTGGTCGAGAATCCTTTCAAAATCGTGGCCAAACGGATCTATCTTTCGCTGACGTCCCCTTCTTTGTTGATGATCGAGCAGTGGCTCTACGGGGATCCGTTGGTGCTTCGTAAAAAAGATAGGCTACCAAGAGAAGGTAAATATATCGTCTGCGGTTACGGCCGGATGGGGCAGGCGTTGGAGGTGGGACTTCGCCGTGCGGGCATCGACTACATCTTTATCGAAGCGAGCCCCGAAAAGGCGGCCAAGGCCAGACGGGGCGAAAAGGTGATCGTCGGAGACGCCGACGACAAGAAGATCCTGCTCAAAGCGGACGTTCAGGAGGCCACCTGTATCATCGCCGCCACCAAGGACGACTTGCTCAATCTCTCGATCATCATGGCCGCCAAGCGGATCAATCCCGACATCTACACCGTCGCTAGGGAGAATCATCTGGCCGATTCGGTCGTCTTCAAAGCGGCCAAAATCGATCGGGTCATCATGATCGAAACGTTGATGATCAACAAGACCTACAATGTTCTGGCCCGTCCGTTGGCCGACCGTTTCGTTCGGTTGATGGCGTATCGGGGAGAAGAGTGGGGACGCAAGGTAGTGGAGCTTTTGAAGGAACACATCGGCAACAACCCCGATACATTGGAGACCGTCATCGACGAAGAGCATGCCTATGCGTTGAGCGCTTATCTCGCGCAACATCCCGACGAAAAGGTTCCCTACCATATCCTCTATCGACGACGGGACGATTGGCAAAAGAGCAATCCGGTCTTGGTGCTCTATATTCGGCGAGGGGAGGAGGAGATTTTGTTGCCCGATCCGAGCGAGCCGATACGGCGGGGCGACGAGATACTGCTTGCCGGTCTCAAAGAGGTGTTCGACGATGTCGAATACATCATGGAAAACATCTACGAGCTTCATTACGTCATGCAGGGCAAAGAGCATCAGATCGATCTGAGCGAGAAGCTCAGCTTCGATTTCGAAAAGATGTACAAGAATGGATGAGGATCGACCGGCGGCGAAAACGGGCCGTACCCAAAGCCGATGCCGGTCGATGGCCTCTTACGCGTCGGTGTCGTTTGCCTCTTCTCTCTCGCCCCGCTTTTTGGGGACCAAAACGATCGGCGTGCCTTCGAGGTCGAAACGTTCGCGCAGTTGGTTGCTCAAATAGCGTAGATAACTGAAGTGCAGCCCTTTGGGACGATTGGAGACGAGGGCGATTTTGGGCGGTTTGATGGCGTATTGGGACGCGAACAGGATATTGACCGGCTTGCCTTTGAGACTGGGGATATGGTGGCGGATCGTCGCCTGTTTGATCACGTCGTTGAGCTCTTTGGTAGGGATGTGTCGGGTGTAGTTGGCGAAGACTCGCAGAATCAGGTCGGCAATTTTGTGGACTCTCTTTTTCGAGGTGGCTGAGACGGTGACGATAGGGGCCCAAGCGAGAAATTTGAAGCGATATCGCACTTCGGCGACCATCTCTTCGTAGCTTCCAAGGGCCGCGTCCCATTTGTTGAGCACGATGATGCAACCGAGTTTGTATTCGTCCACCAATCCCGCGATCTTCTCGTCCAGTTCGGTCAACGGCGCGCTGGCGTCCAGTACCAACAACGCGATGTCGGCACGCTCGAGCATTTGCCGGGTGCGACCGAGGGCGTAGCGTTCGATCCCCTGGATTTTACCTCGGCGTCTGAGGCCGGCGGTATCGACGAAGGTGACGGTTTTGTCGCCCAAGATCATCTTTTCGTCGACCGGATCGATCGTCGTGCCGGCGATGTCGCTGACGACGGCCCGCTCTTCGCCCAACAAGGCGTTGAGAAGCGAACTTTTGCCCACGTTGGTACGGCCGATGATCGCGACACCGATCTCATCGAGATTCTCTTCCTCGCTCAAGGTTCCTTCGTCGTCGAAACGATCGATCAAATTTTCCAACGCATCGGGTTCTTCGGTGAGAAGAAGTGGCGTGTTTTCGCTCTCTTCGAGGTGTGTTTTGAGCCATTCGACGAGCTGGCCGATTTTGCGGTTGTGGGAGACGGAGACGGCAAAGAGCGTCTCGGCCCCGAACGCCGCGAATTCCCAGGCACGCTCCTCCTCTTTGTCGTTGTCGATCTTGTTGACGACCAAGGCGATCGGTTTGCCAAGGCCTTGGAGGCGATAGAAGAGTTGTTTGTCCCGCGGATCCGGCAACGCTTTGCCGTCGACCATGTAGAGGATCACGTCGGCCGTTTCGGCCGCTTCGATCGCTTTGTTGCCCACTTTTTTGAAAAGCTCGCTGCTCTCGTCGATCCCGCCCGTATCGAGGATCTGCGCTTCCAGACCGTCGAAATCGACGATTTCTCGCTTGACGTCGCGGGTGGTACCCGCCATATCGGAGGTGATGGCGATACGGCGCTTGGCGAAACGGTTGAACAGTGAACTTTTACCCACGTTGGGTTGCCCCAGAATGGCTATTTTTTTCATAATTCTCTTTTGATACACGATTTTGATATAGTATTATCGCGATTTTATCGTAATTTCGGTAGATAGTCACTATACCGAAGGACGGCGGTTCGAAAATTTCTTGAAAAGAGAAGCGATGCGGTGGTTGTTGTTTTGTTTGATGTTGGCGATTGGAGTTTCGGCGGATACGATGCGGGCCGAATATCGGGTAGAGTACGGTATTTTCGGCAAAATGGGCGTGGCACGGGCGACGTTGGATCACAACGCCACCCGTTATAAAATCGCCATCGAAGCGAGAGCTACCGGCCTGGCCAAACTCCTTAGCGGCGGGCGTGTGGAGCGTTACGAAAGCGAGGGACGGATCGTCGGCGGTCGGTTCGTACCTGATCGCTTCGCCAAAGACATTCGTCGCTCGGGCAAACGGCGTATCAAAATCTACCTGTTCGATCATCTCCACCGGCACGTCACGTTCGACGAAAAGAGATTCAAGCATGGCAAGCTGACGGATCGAAAGCACGAAACGCTCCCCTATTACGCCAAAGACGATATCCTCTCTCTCTATTTCAACATCCGAGCCATCATCGGCGATTGCGACAAACCTTTCGACGAGATGTTGCACGCCGTGGGCGCGGAGAAGAAGACGGGCAAAGTACGGGTCCGTACGCTCGTGGGAGCGGCGCATCGAGAGGCCCTTTCGCTGCTCGGCCAAGCCCCATGCTATTTGAAAGTGACGATCTATCAAAAGCTTTTCGGTTCCAAAGGGGGCGAGCTCTACCTGGCGATGGACGAGAGAGGGGTCGTCCACAAGGCGGTGCTCAAGGATGTGGTGATGTTCGGTGACGTTCGCGGTGTGTTGAAAAAACTCGAGATGGGGAGCGGCGATCGTCGTTGAAAAAGGGGTGGCTTCGTATCGACGCGGGGGTGCGTCATATGCTTTTCGCATCCTTGATGTTCGCCGTCATGGGTGTTTTCGCCAAACTTCTCAGCCAAAACATGCCTTCGCTGGAAGTGGTTTTTTTCCGTAACGTGTTTGGCGTTTTCATCGTCGCGGCGACTTTGCTCAAGCGTCCGATGGCTCATGAGGGAGGCAAGCCTTGGCTCCTTTTTTTCAGAGGATTGATGGGCTTTTTGGCACTGTTGGCCTTTTTTTACAACATCGCCCATATTCCTCTTGGCGATGCGATGACCTACTCCAAAACCTCCCCCCTTTTCACCGCGTTGTTCGCGTGGGTTTTCTTGCGAGAGAAGCTGGGAATGCGGGGATGGGCCGCTTTGGCGTTTGGATTCGTAGGGATCGTCTTGATCGCTAAACCCAGTGGTTTTCATCTGGACAAGAGTGCGTGGCTGGGTCTTTTTAGCGGCGCGGGGGCCGCCTTGGCCTATACCGCCGTCAGAGAGCTCAAACGCTATTACGATACTCGAGCGATCGTTCTCTCCTTCATGGGTGTCGGAACGCTAGGGCCCCTCTTTCTGATGGCCATCTCTCCCTATGTCCACGACGATCGTTTCGACATGCTTTTTGGCCAATTCGTGATGCCCAGCGGGATAGGATGGGGGTATGTGGTGGCGATGGGCCTTTTCGCTACCCTGGCGCAAGTTTACATGACCAAGGCGTACGGCGCCACCAAAGCGGGGATCGTGGGGGCGGTGAGTTACAGTAATATTCTCTTTTCGATTCTTCTAGGGCTTTTGATCGGAGATCCTTTGCCCGATCTTTTCACCTGGGTGGGGATCGGGCTCGTCGTGGCCGCCGGCGTGACGGTGGCCGGGGAGAGGCGATGATCATGAGAGGCGATGGGGTTTTTCCGCTCTTTAAAATCATTCAGTGAAATTATGATAAAGTAATCATTATGCATACATTCGACAAACCGGTCTGGAAAATCGCGGCCGAATCTTTCGTGATGGCTTTGGGGGGTGCGGGGTTCTTCGCAGGCTTCGAATGGGTCCTGGAGCAAAGCGGCGTCGGCGAAGCTTCGCATCTGAAGTTGGCGCTCACCCTGGCTTTTGGCCTGGTCCTTTTGTGGCCCCTTTTCTATGGACTCGTCCGTCAACGGGCGATTTTGGCGAAGATCGAAAAGGAGAGGGAAGAGGAGCTGCTCAGAGACGATACGACCCGCCTTTATAAAAGCAAAGTCTTCAAAGAGCTGGCAGCGACTCAGATTCGTCTATGCAAACGGAACAATTGGCCAGTCGGGTTGGTCGTCATGGATATCGATAGGCTTGGGAGCATCAATGAAAAACACGGTTACGACGCGGGCAACCAGGTGCTCAAACATTTTGCCGGCGTCATCCGCGATTCGGTCCGTGAAAGCGATTTGATGGCCCGTTTCGACGACGATCGTTTCGCCCTGTTGCTACCCAATTGCGATGCCAAAGATGCGAAGCGGGTGATTCAGAGGATACAAAATCTCATTCTCTCCGAACCTCTGGAAGTGGGCAAGGCGACGATCAAGATTCCTTTTTCCTGCGGTGTCGTCTCCTTCGCCGGTAAGGTGGCGAAGTTCAACTTGATGGTCAACCGGGCGACGGAAGCTCTCGAACGGGCGAAAGGAAAAGGTGGCAACCGAATCGAACTTTTTTGACACGATCGCAAAAGAAAGGATGGGATGAGTCTCAAGAAACGATACAAAATCCTCACCGCCATAGGCGGCGGGCTCTTTTTGACGGCCGCGGCGGCATGGTTGCCGGTATCGGCCGATTGGATGGTACGGTTAGGTATTCCCGCTTCGGTGGCCGTGGATGCAGCGTACGGTCTCTTTTTCCTATTGGCGGCTTTGGTCTCTTATGTCTTCGTGACGGAGA
>CAZORY010000021.1:0-16437 GCA_964582435.1 uncultured Campylobacterales bacterium | reverse complement strand
GAAGTGGATCTTACCAATATCAAAAAGCTCAAAATCGCCAGTCTGATTTTGCGGCCCAACGATATCATCTATGTCCAGCCTAGAGATTTCAAAGCCTTCAACAAAGGCCTCGAAGAAAAATCGCAATTCTTCAATTTCCTGAGTACGATCATGAGTCCGTTCTTGACATTCAGTGCCCTCGATGGTGCTTACGATCTGGGTGTCGTTCCCGGGAACAACGACAATACCAACGTCTTCATTCCCGCCGGCGGCGGCAATTGACGCGAGAAGGATAGGTATACAGTGACGGCAAATCAGCAGCTCGACTCGATCGACCTCAAAGAGGTGTTCGCGACCCTGAAACGATACAAGTGGTCCATTCTGTTATTGACGATACTATTCACGGCCGGTGCATGGATATACGCCTACTTCAAACCCGATATCTACAAAGCGACGACGACGATGAAGATCGCTTCGCTCAGCGGCGGTAAAGCGGTCACAGCCGGTGGAGGCGATCTGGTAAGTGCCGCTCTCTCCTCCAACGTCGGAAACATGGAGGATGAGTTCGCGCTACTCAAATCACGGTTCCTGGCGAGTCAAGCGTTGCAAAATCTCGATATCGGGACTCGCTACTTCACGATAGAAGACTACAAGATGGTGGAGCTTTACAAAGATTCCCCGTTCGTCGTCAATACGGAGTGGATGGACCCATCGTTCTACGATCGAAAGATCAAACTGATACCGATCGACCAGGATCATTTCCACCTCCTCATCAAGCCCTCGATGATCGAAAAGCTTCGATATAAGGTCTTTCATTACTTCAACCTCGACGAAGAGGCTCCCCCGGTCTATTTCGAAAAGGACTACACCTATGGTGAAAAGATTTCGACGCCTTGGTTCATCCTGACGGTTCAAAAAGTTTTCGATATGCCCCCCGGTTTTTACTACTTCAGTTATCGGCCCAATGGCTCGATGACCTGGTACGTACGAGGTGGGATCGACGCCGAACCTCTCTCCAATTTCGGAAGTATCGTCGCCATCTCTTTCATGGACGATGTGCCCCAGCGGGCCAAAGATATCGTCGATGCCGTCGTCAAAGCCTACAACGAAGAGAAAATCCGAGAAAAGACTGAAGGGGCCAACAAGACGCTAAGCTTCATCGACCAACAACTCGAAGCGATTCATAAGACGCTCCAAAAATCGGCGGGAAAACTCGAGAGTTTCAAAGCGACCCATGTGGTAATGGACGTAGGGACCAAAGCGGGTACCACGCTGACCAAACTGAGCGATTTGGAATCGAAACTCTACGAAATCAATACGAAATTGAGTATTCTCGACAACCTCTTGAACTATATCAAGTCGGGTAAGGATATCAAAGGAATCGACGTCAGTTCCGCCCAGCTGGTGGGCCCCATCGTCAGCAATCTCATCATGAAGTTGCAGGAAGCCGCGCAGACGCGCTCTACCTTGTTGGTGGATTTTACGGAACTGCATCCGGATGTGGTGAAAGTGACCGAACAGATCCAACAACTCAAATCGATGCTCGTCGAAACGATCAAAAGTACGATCAAAGGCCTCAAGGTCCGCAAGGCTTCTTTACAAAAACTGATCCAAGAACACAAAAAGACGCTTCAGACGTTGCCCAAAGAGGAGCAGCAACTGGCCCAGTTGACCCGAAATTTCATGGTCAACGAAAAGATCTACTCCTATCTGTTGCAAAAGAGGGCGGAGACCGCGATCATCGAAGCTTCGAAAGTCTCCGAAATTCAGATCCTCGACCCGGCCCTTGTGCCGGGAAGTCCGATCGCACCCAATCGGAATAGAATATTGCTCATCGGTCTTTTGTTGGGCTTGGTTCTAGGTTTCGCTCAGGCATTCGTGCGAAAAATGTTGGACAATACGGTCAAAACCGCGGAAGATGTGGAAAAGCTGACCCATCTGCCCCTTTATGGCGTGATTCCTTTTTTCGGATCCAAAAAGAAGAAGCCCGCCGCTTATTACGAAGCCCTTCGTGTCGTGCGCACAAACTTGGAATTTTTGGCCGATACAGGCAAGTCCAAGCTTGTGACGATGACCTCGTCGATCCCACAAGAGGGCAAAACCACGACATGTGTGGAGCTAGCCAAAATCATCGCCAAAGGTGGGAAGAAGGTGATCGTGCTCGACCTGGATATGAGGCGTTCTCGACTTCATGAAGTGATCAAAGTCTCCAATAAAGAGGGTATGAGCACCTTGTTGGTCGGCAAGGAGACTCTCAACGACGTGATCCAACATACGAAAGAGGAGAATCTAGACGTCATCACCAGCGGTCCCACGCCCCCGAATCCCTCCGAACTGATCATGTCCGACAATTTCAAGCGGGTCGTCAAAACCCTGATGTCCCGTTATGATTATGTGATGATCGACTCCCCCCCGATCGGACTGGTCTCCGATGCGATGATCGTGATGCGTATGAGCGATATCAATTTGATCGTTGTCCGAGCGGAGTATTCGAAAAAAGACTTTTTCAAAAATATCAACAAAATCGTCGAGGAGCATCAGCTCAAAGCGGGCATCGTACTCAATGGCGCCAAATCCAGTGCCAAATCAGGTGCATATGGCTACGGCTACGGTTACAACTACGGCTACAGCAGCAACTACTACGCCTGATAGCCGGGTGGTGTTCCTATCCTTTATAGCAAGGTATCGTTGAGGATGGTGTTGTTTTTGAATATTTTCTGAAAAACGGGTGTTCGAATATACTCTTCGAGCATGCTCACTTGTCGAGCTTTGTGGGTATCGCTGCCTAGAAAGTCGACCATTCCCTCATCTACCAGTTTTTGTGCTATCTTTTGGACCCCTTTGTTGTAGTAGCCTGCCTAAGAGTTGATCTTGATCTGGATAAGTACGTCGTACTCTTTGAGTGTTTCGTACTCTTCGAAACGTTCGTGCATGAAAAGATAGCGTTCGGGGTGGGCGAGGACGGGACGGTAGCCGGCCCGTTGGATTTCGATGACGATTTCCGTCAAATTTGCGGGTGCTCTGGTGTAGGACATTTCGAAGAGTAGATAATTCTCTCCGAAGGTAAGGATATCTCTTTTTTCCAAAAGTTTGAGGAAATGATCGTCTAGATAGTACTCCGAAGCCGCTTCCAGCTCCATCTGTATGTCATGATCGATCAAAGCGTCTTTGAGAAACTCCAGTCTCTCCAAAATGATCTCACTGCTGTTTTTGTAGCGATGCCACATGATATGGGGCGTGACGATCATCTTTTTGTAACCCATGGCCTGGAAACGGCCGATGAGCTTGACCGCTTCGAAAGTCGTCTTGACGCCATCGTCGATACCCGGTATCAAGTGGGAGTGTATATCGACGGTGAGCGTGTTGATAGGCTCATGTCGTGCGATGAATGGTTTCAAAAGTTTTGATACCAATGTGCTCATGAAATTCTTCGTCCTCTTTTATCTTGTCGTTTCATGACATCATACCACGCAATAGGGGAGCGATCATGGATGAGTTCGTGCACTTTCCAGGATCTTTCGTGCCGCAGACTGGACGGAGAAACTTTTTTCCAAAAGCTCTTTCGCCCGCTTGCCTATGCGATGTCGCTCCTGTGCATCGAGCAATCGGAGAGCGTTGGCGTAGAGTGTGTCATCCTCTCCATTGATCGCGATCAGTCCGGCCCCGCTCTCTTCCATCGTCTCTTTCAAGTCGTTGCCGGGATTTACGCTACCTAACACCGGCATGCCTTGGACCATGTAGCCCAATAGTTTGCCGGGAAAGTTGTGAGTCGTATGCTCTCTATGGAGCGTGAAAAGACCGACGTCGCATTCGGCGAGTATCTGTTTGAAGATCTCTTGCGGTACAGGTGGCAGTAACGTAATGTTTCGAAGACGTTTCTGAACGATCGCTTTTTCGACAAGGGGTACTTCGTCACCAGTACCTACCAGAAGGAAATGGGCTTTGGGATGGGCCGTCATGCGTTCGGCGAGTCGAACGATGTTCATCATATCTTGGGCGTGCCCCATATTCCCCCCGTAGAAGTAGATGATCTTGTCTTGAAGTTTCAGCCGTTTTCTATGTTCACCCGTCGGTAGGGTTGGCGTGTTGGAGGCCCAATTGGGGAGAATTTCGAGTTTCGCATCCACGGTTTTGTGCGTTTCGAACCAAGCGAGATTGCGGGGGGACATCAGACCGATCGTATCCGCGGCGGCATAGTTCTTAGCTTCGAAATGAAGAAAATAGCGCTCTACGGCCGATTTTTTCCGTATCAATCCTTGGTCGACCGCCCATTGAGGGAAAATATCCCGTAAAATAAGATACGAACGTGCGCCCCACATTTTTTTCAGTCTTTCGACCAACGGCCCCCAGAAAATGGTCGGTGAATAGTAGACGACCAGATCGGCCGGATGCTTTCTGAGCTCTTTGCCGAAGGTCCGCCAAGCATGGTAGGAGAGTAGGGTCTCGTTGATAGCTCGGCGAATTTTGCCGACGTTTTTGATCCGACCGCTTCTAAAGCGCCAGACGGCTACACCGTCCAGCGATTCTTCACGTTTTGTCTCATCCAGGTCCGGGTCGGGAGTCAAAACGGTGATCGTATGTCCTTCGTCTCTCAACTGTACGGCGAGCTCATGCATCATTTTGGCACCGATTTTGATGCTATGAGGCAGATAGTCGTCGATGATGAGTAGGATCTTCATGTCATCGTTTTTGCCAGACCACGCGGTTGACGTAGTCGGTGTAGGAAAGGATGATGCGCACCACCTTGTCGGAAACGTTGGGCATCGAGTAGTCGCCAACGGTGCGAAGGGTTTCAGGAGTCTGAGTTTCGAGTATCTTGAGGCCCTGGAGCACCCGATCTTTGGTCAGCCCCACCATCATCACGCTTGCCTCTTCCATCGCTTCGGGCCGTTCGTGGGCTTCACGAATGTTGAGTGCGGGAAATTTAAGAATCGATGATTCTTCGCTGATCGTTCCACTGTCGCTCAATACCGCCTTGGCCTCTTTTTGGAGTTTGACATAGTCGTTGAAACCGAGTGGTTTGAGAAGGCGGATAAGGGGATGAAAGTCGATGCCTGTCTCTTCAATCCGTTTGCGGGTACGCGGATGCGTGGAGACGACGATAGGTAGGTCGTAGGCTTTTGCGATGGCGTTGAGGGTGTCGACCAGTGTGAAGAAGTTTCTTTCGTCGGCGATATTCTCCTCTCTGTGGGCGGAGACGACGAAGTAGCGTTCTCTTTGTAGGCAGAGCCGATCCAAAATATCGGAGGCTTCGATGTCTTGAAGCTTGTCATGTATCACTTCGTACATGGGGCTTCCCGTCTTGATGATTCGATCGGGTGGGAGTCCCTCGCGTAGCAGGTATTCGCGAGCGATATCGCTATAAGTGAGATTGATATCGCTGATATGGTCGACGATTTTTCGATTGGTCTCTTCAGGGACACGCTGATCGAAACATCGATTGCCTGCCTCCATATGGAAGATAGGGATATGCCGTTTTTTGGCGGGAATGGCACACAGGCAGCTATTGGTATCGCCAAGGACCAAAAGGGCGTCGGGCGATATCTCTTGAAGTAGAGGGTCGATGCGGATAAGAATGTTGCCGATCGTTTCGGCGGGTGTACCCAAGGCGGCATCGAGAAAATGGTCCGGCCTTCTCAAGCCGAAATCATTGAAAAACACTTCGTTGAGTTCGTAATCGTAGTTCTGACCGGTATGCACGATCGTATGCTCGATCGCCTCCGTCGCATCGAGCTTTTTCATCACCGAGGAGAGGCGGATGATCTCGGGGCGTGTCCCTACGACGGTCATCACTTTCAATCGTTTCATCGTTCACACCTTTTCGTAATAGGTATCGGGATGTTCAGGGTCGAATATTTCGTTGGACCACAGCATCAAAATCATCTCCTCTTCCCCTATGTTGGTGATGTCGTGGGTGTAACCGGGGATCATTTCCACCACTTCCATCCGGTCGTCGCCTACCGTGAATTCGATGACCTCGTCGGTAAAAAGTTGGCGCATTTTGATGCTGGCCCGGCCTTTGACCACGAGAAATTTTTCGTTTTTCGTATGATGGAAATGGTTGCCTCGTGTGACACCGGGTGCCGTCGTGGAAAGGGAGAATTGCCCGCTGTCCATCGTTTTTAGAAATTCGTAGAAAGTTCCCCTCTCGTCGCGATGGCCATCGAGAGGATAGGAGAATTTTTCCGGTGGCAAAAAACTGAGCCAGGTGGCATAGAGAGCTCTTTCGAAGCCACGCCCCACTCTTGGGATCACCAATGTCGATCTACTGGTTTTGAAAGCTTGTAAAAGGTCCCGGATTTCGCCAAGACTTTTACGGTAGACTGGCGAAATATGGGGGTAGACCACGCCCTTGGCCACTTCGTCGTCGAGATGGCGAAGGAAGTGGTCGACAACATCGTCGATATAGACCAACGAGAGTTCCACGTTCTCGTCGGATATTTCGATAGGAAGGTCACGTGCGAGGTTGTGGCACCAAGTGGCGATGACGGTGTTGTAGTTCGGTCGGGACCATTTGCCGAATACGTTGGGCAATCGGTAGATGAAGAGGGTGGCACCGCTTTTTTCGGCGTAGTCCGCGAGTACTTCCTCTGCCGCTTTCTTGCTTAGTCCGTAATCGTTCTCCCGTTCGACCTGGATGGAAGAGGTGAAAAGAATCGGGGTTTTTTTACCCTTTTCCTGGAGAATTTCGACGATTCTATGGGTGAGGTCTCGATTGCCCCGATAGAACTCTTCCGGATCGTCCGGTCGATTGACGCCTGCGAGGTGGTAGATGAAGTCGGCCGCTTCCAATCCTCTACATAGATCGCTCTCGTCGTCGCCTTTTTCATGAGTGAGAATCTCGACATCATCCATCCGTCGTAGTCGGGCCACCAGGTTTTTACCGATGAATCCGCCACTACCTGTCACCAACACTTTCATTCGATCACTCCGAATTCACGCAAATCCTCCTGAATTTCACGTAGATGCAGCAACATGTCACGCAGTTCCTCTTCGTTGAGGCGATACGTGTTGTGAGAGTGATATTCATCGGCCTGGGTGATCACGTCTTCACCCTCGTCGAAATATTTGCTGTAGTTGAGATCTCTGTTGTCGGCGGGAATCCGATAATAGTCGCCCATATCGACGGCACGAACCATCTCCTCTTTCGTCAGTAAGGATTCGTAGAGCTTTTCGCCGTGTCGTGTACCGATCACTTTGATCGAGTGGTCGGGCCGTCCTAGCATGTTTTTGAGAGTGTTGGCGAGTAGTTCGATCGTCGCGGCCGGTGCTTTTTGGACGAAGATGTCGCCGTTTTTACCATGTTCGAAAGCGAACAGCACGAGTTCGACCGCTTGATCCAAACTCATCATGAATCGAGTCATGTTAGGATCGGTGATCGTAATCTCTCGACCTTGACGTATCTGATCGATGAAGAGCGGTATGACCGAGCCACGAGAAGCCATGACGTTGCCGTAGCGGGTACAGCAAATCGTGATCCGTTCGTCATCCAGGTTCCTCGATTTTGCGACGGCCACTTTTTCCATCATCGCCTTGGATACACCCATGGCGTTAATAGGATAAACCGCTTTGTCGGTACTGAGTACGATCACTTTTTTCACGCCGGAATCGATGGCGCAATTGAGAACGTTTTCGGTACCGATAACGTTGGTTTTGACCGCCTGCATCGGGTGGAACTCGCAGGAAGGGACTTGCTTGAGCGCGGCCGCATGAAACACGTAGTCCACGCCTCGCATTACGTCCGTGACGGAGTTGACGTCTCGTACGTCACCCAAATAGAACTTGAGTTTGGGATGGTTGTAGAATTTGCGCATATCGTCTTGTTTCTTTTCGTCCCTCGAAAAGATACGGATTTCCTTGAGGTCCGAGTCGAGAAAACGCCGGAGTACCGCATTGCCGAAGGAGCCTGTGCCTCCCGTGATCAAAAGTGTCTTGTCTTTGAACATATCGTATTTATCCTTCCGTGAAATCTATGGCGTACTCTTTTGCCAGTATCTTTTCGATCGCTTCTTTGTTCCGTCCCGTTTTACGGTAAATTTCGTAAATCTTCGCATCGACGAGAAAACGATACCACCCCCCTTGCAGGGTGTGCCATACGAGGCCGGGGCCACCGTCGAGAAACCCACCTCTGACGAGGTATCGCCAGGTGAAGTAGAGCAGCGGTCTGACGAAAAGCGGCATCGCCGCGTAGCGGATTTTGAGCCATCGTTTGCGCTGCGCTTGAGATCCTAAGAGCTTCGGTTCCACACTCTCGTAATTTCTGAAACCGTAGAGAATATTGAGAATGTCGGCGGCTTCTCGCGTGGCGTAATGGTTGTGTTTGTCGGTCCACGCCGTCAGGCCGTGAAGGTTTTCATCCACGAAATCGTGCTCGAACCGAATGGCACGCCCTTCGACGAGTTTGATGTGTTCGTCCATCCACCGTTGCTCCATCACTCCTTTGCCGTGTCGCCAAATTCGTAGCAGCCATGTTGGATAATAGCCCCCGTATTTTATCCATTTTCCCATAAAAAATACCCGACGTTTCACGAAAATTCCTGTCGTCTCTTGTGAAAGAGAGGGTAGGTGTGTCGTGATCTCTCGGGCCAATTCAGGAAGAATATATTCGTCTGCATCCAACTTCATGACCCATTCGGTCGCGATATCGGCATGTTCGAGTCCCCATTGAAACTGGATGGCATGGTTGCCTGGCCAACGATTTCGGAGAACTTCAGCCCCCATCTCACGTGCGATATCGACGGTTTTGTCAGTGGAGTACGAATCGATAAGGACGATGCGCTTCGCTACGGGAAGGAGTGAAGCCAAGCAGCGTCGGATATGTTTTTCTTCGTTGTAAGTCAGGATCAAAACGGTCAAATCAGCCATGGGCCACCTTTTCGATGAGGCTAAGGAGTCGATGGGCGTAATCTTCCCATTTCCAATCGAGTAGTTCGTCGGCGAAATCGAAAGTCTCCCGTGCCGGTTTCGTTCGTACGACATCGAGTAGTTTCTCCGCTAGATCGTCAGGAGCGTTTGAACGGTAATAGATAGCGGATCGCCCAGCGATCTCCCGATTGACAGGAATGTCGGAACAGAGGGCAGGAAGGTGGAAAACTTTCGCTTCGAGCATCGCAAAGCCAAAGGACTCGCATAGTGTCGTATAGATCATATAGTCGGCGGCGGCGTAGAGGGCGTTGATAGCCTCTTGCGGCTGGTGGCCAATGAACCGGATGAGATCGCTCAGCCCGTTCGCGGTGATGAATGTGATGAGTTCGTCGTAATAGTCGGGTTCGTCGTCTCTGGCGAACGTACAGAGAATTTCAAATCGTGGCAAGACCTCGGGATGGCGCTCTTTGAGCCGTACCAGTGCTTCGAGAAGAAGATGAACCCCTTTGTGACGTGCCAAATGTGAAGGGTAGAGGAAAGAGAGTTTGTCTGGATCGAAGAGAGTGGCGGGTGCTTCCACATCGCAAAAACGTCTATCGATTGCATGAGGGATCACATGAAATCTCTCTTCCGGAAGGGTCGTGGTTTCGAGGATCTGCTCTTTGAGGCTACGGCTGGGGGTCACGATCGCGTCGGCATGGTTCGCACAGCGTCGTATCATGGCTCGTTTTAGCGTGAATCCCAGTTTCGTCGTGAGGCGGTATAGATGCCTGATGTCGTGACAGAAATAGAGGGCATTCATTTCGAAAAGAATATGGGGGCAGGGGGCTTTGAAAGGACCGATATTGGCGAAGCTGATCAGTAAGTCGATCCGCTCCGTTTCGATCAGTCTAGGGATCGTCACGTTGTCCAGCCATAGACGTTTCGCTCCGTTGCTGGCGGCGATCGGAAAGGTGTGGATTCGAATGGCAGGATCGAAAGCGGATATATCGTAACGATCGTTGATGACCAGGTGAAATCGATGATGGGCTCCCAACGTGGCGAGAGCTTTCATCATGTGGTCGAGATGGCGCTTGGCGCCTCCCATTTTGGTAGGCATCGCGTGAACGAGGATATTCATCGTACTTCGCCTTTTGGTCGATAATGCATCGAAAGAAAGCGACGGTAGTAGATACGGTCACCTCCTTTGAGAATGTCGGCGAATTCGGACGCCGTGGCATGCTGAACGAGAGAACGGTAGACGACGCCCGGTCTGAAATGGTCGAAATAGGCTCCCGGCAAAGAGGAGTAGAGTCTGGTATAGCCGATTTCACGAGCGATGCGAAGGACCCTCTCGTCGAAGCGACCCCGTGGAAAACAGAATGTATCGATGGGTCGTTGGATGATCTCTTCCAGACGATCTTTGGAGACTTTCAATTCCTTCTTGATTTCCGCTTCCGTCATCGTGTCGAGATTGCGGTGGGTTTTTGTGTGGGAGCCGACCGCTAGGAGGCCTGTATCGACCATTTCGTTGAGTTCCTTGGCATCGACATATCCTTCGGTACCTATAAAATCGGTGACGACGAAGAGCCTCGCAGGAATGGCGTGTTCTTCGAAAAAAGAGAAATTCTCATAAACTCCTCTGAAGCCGTCGTCGAAAGTGATTTCGAGCTCTTTTCGTGGATTCTGGATGTCGGTGGTGAGAGTGTATCCCATGGCTTTGGCGATGGTCAAATGTGCGACGAAGAGAGTGATGGGCGTAGACATCGGCGTGTGCGAAGAGCCGTCGTGCAGATCGTGATAGTAGATAACTCGACTGCTATCGTCACGGTACCAGAGGCTTCCCGCTTTTAGAAGCGATCGCTTGATTATATGGCGAAGAGTCATCGGGATACCTTGGGAAGATGTCGGCATACATAATCGATAGCATCGACCAGATTGGTACGATACAGCTCGTAGTTCCAGTGGTTTTTCATCAATGCCTGGGCGTTACGGGCGAGCCTTTCGTAGGATGTTTCGTCGCCATGTATTGTTCGCATCAAGGCACTCAATTGACGCTTGTTCAACGGATCGAAGACGAAGCCTGTTTCGCCCTCTTTGACCAAATCGCCTACGGCACCGACACGATCGGATGCCAATACCGGCAATCCTGCCGCCATCGCTTCGTTGACCACAAGGCCCCAAGGTTCGTAAAGCGAAGGAATCACCAGTACATGGGATGTGTGGTAAGCGTGGACGAGTTCTTTTCCATACTTCGCGCCTTCGAAATGTACATTGGCATAGTGAGAAAAATTTTTTTTCAAAGCGTCGAGTGATTCTCCATCGCCTACGATACGAAACAGTACGTCTTCATGCCCCTTGAAAGCCTCGACGAAGGCTTCGAGAGCGAAGGCGACGTTTTTATGAGGGATGAGGCGTCCGACATACAGAAAAGTAAAAGGGCCGGCCGGCCTCGGCTCTTCTCGTTGAAAACGTTCATTGTTCACCATCATCGGCATGAGAAAGATACGATCTTCCCCCATCCCGTAACGGCGAAAAAGATCTTTGTGACTGCCTGTTCCTCCAGCAAAACCAAGTACGAAAGGGCGCGAGAATACGCTTCGCAAATAGAGTCGTTTCAAGGCGCCTTTGAGACCGCCGACGGGCCTGTACTGAGTGTCGGATTCTATCGCTAAGTATTTTCTGCCATTTGCAAAGGTCGCGGCGAGAAAGAATAACAAAAATTCCCAACGGTCGTAACCATTGAAAATGAAAAAATCGTGATTTTTCCAAATGGTATACAGAGTTCGGATTCTATCCCATCCTTTCAGATTGGAGAGTGTCGCGAACCGATTCTCGGATGCCGCTTTGCTCATGAGCGGCATTTCGTTGAAAAAAATAAAATCAATATCGAGTTTTTTGTGGATGGATTCGATCGTGTCGATCGTATACTGGCTAGGTTCCACGAAAAAGGAGAAGGTTTTCATCGGCCTAATATCCTGTTGATTGTTGATTTATGCTTTTTGTAAAAGGGTTTTACGCTCTCTTTCATCCAGTGTTTGAGCAAGTAGAAAGAAAATCCTTTCAGTGATTTGGCATGGAAAAAGGTCATTTGAAGCCGTATATAAGGTAAAAAATTGTTTGTTTTGTATGGATACAATCCGCGACCGAAATCGATGATGATTCCTTTCTCTTTATTGTGGCAGAGGTATTCCATGAAGGCAATATAGCTGAATAGATTGAGATTTTTTTTCTCTTCGAAAAGATCGATCCATAGCAGATAGTGATCGTCTCTCGAGTGCATGATGAGATTGGCTGCAATGATTCGCTCATTTTCCGTAACGAGGTGTATGAGCAAATGTTTCGATCGATATAACGTTTCGACGATATGAAAAAGTGTATTGTCGATGAAATTTTCGTCTCTCTGCCCCGATTGTCTCATGTCTTGGATAAGTTTTTTCAAATCATTTTTTGGAAACGGAGCCGGATATTCCAACAAATCGGTCTGACACGATACGAACTGTTTGGAGATTCTTTTCAGCTCACTTCTCTTTTTCGATTTGAGATGGGCAAAACAGGAGACATCTTTATTCGTAGGCAACAGGAGGAAAGAATAGCCATTGGATTGATAGACAAAAGTCCTACTATTAAATTGAGTGAAAAAATCACCAAGAAATGGATCGTCGGATGAAAGATTTTTCAGTTCAATTTGTTTGATGGCTTGGGTATTTAGAATTTCCGCCGCCAATTTTTTCAAAAGTAGGTAAATTTCCGTATGATTTTTTGAACGAATCAAAAAAGTACAATGATCCGAATGGATATCTGCGATGAAACGTAATGTCCCGCTCTTGTCGAGGCAGAACGGAAAGATCGCATCGAGAGATTTGTCTTTTGGCGATATATGGAAAAAAATATAAGGCTCGACTTCGGTACTTTCCAGCCATGTTGCGTTCCATTCGTAAGATTGAAAGACCGTTCTTTCATCGATTTCTTGGTATAGAATTTTCCATTCGTCTTCTCTTTTCAACAGTTCGTCGAAAGATTTGACTATCTCAAATGCCATAGGATTCCATTTTTTGTTGAGATTGCCGGAGCATATAATATTGATAGAACATCAAAGCGAACCAGAAAGTCGTACCCTCGAACCCACTGACCCCAAATAGAAAAGATTCGAAGAATCCGGCGAGAAAGGGATACAGAATCAATATCAGATAAGGGCCGTGACGGGGTTTGAAGAAAAAAGATTTTCCAACATAGTAGAAAAGAATCGATAACAAAATGATACCGAAAGGAATGCCGAGTTGAATAAAAAGCGCAATAAAGGAATTATGGGGATTCAATGCGAAATTGGCGTCTATTCTCAAGATGCCCGACTTTTTTACGATCGTATCCGAAAGATGGGCGTAATGATCCAATCCATGCCCCGTGATAGGATTCTCTTTGATGGAATCTAGTCCGAGTTTGTATTCGAGATCGCGACCTGCCAATAAATCGTGTTTTTTGCTGGTAGATATGACTCTGTCGATTCCCGTCGTGAAACCGTAAGATGTCACCAATTTATTGATGCCGAAAAGTATGGCAAAAGAGATGAATAAAATCGCTAACTTTTTGAAAGATATTTTTTCTTTGATAAGATAGGCCAGTACGATTCCTCCCAAAGCCGCTCTCGATCCACTGGCCAGTGCCATTAAAATGAAGAAAATGAGTAGAAAAGTTCTCAAACGGTTTTTTTCTTTCTGGAAAAGGACGATTCCAAACAGCATAACGGAGAAAAAGCCTAAAGAGTTCGGATTTCCAAAAGGCCCCCCGTATCGGGAACCGAAGGAGAGATTCGTCACAAGACCGAAAATAAGAATGACCATTCCTAATATTAGTATGATTCGGAGGAGTTTTTTTTCTACGAAATCGTACTGATAGAAAATTGTAGCGGCCATAAGGCCATAGATTGCAATTTTCGAAATGATATACTGGAGCCCGAACACACTCTGGTCGAACATGATCCAATAGAAAACATAGATCAGAAGTACCAAATGGATGACCAAAAAAGCTTTATTGAAAAAAAAAGAACTGTTTTTCGACAACAACACAAAAGTGAATATCAAGGAAATCCCCATGATTATATATAGATATGGTTTGAAATTGAAAGGGATATTCGTCTGTTGCAGAACCTGCAGCAACCAAAATAAAATAAATAGATATTTTGTATAGAAGTTCAACATATTTTACAACTTGACCATGAATTTCTGTATAAATTTGTCTATTGAAAGATCGTGTGATTTTTGGGAAGTCGACGACATATGCCAAACGATCTTTTCCGCCAACTTACCATAATCCCCTTTGGGGATCAATGCATGTTCTTTCTCCTCTTCATCGAGAACTTCTTCGATGCCCTGTCCCTCGACCGCGATAATGGGAATACCGACTTGCAGCGCTTCCATATAGACACATCCGAGTGCTTCGTAATAGGAGGGCAGTACGAAAAGATCGAGATCGTTGTAAAAATCGTTGAGTAGTGAATGGTCGATCTCCTGCTCGAAGGTTACGAACGATTGGAGCTTACGCTCCGTAACGAAGTCGCGACACATACTAAGGTAAGGTCCACTCCCGACGAAAATCACCTCCAAGTCGATGATTTTTTTGTGATTGACGAGAATGTCGATCGCTTTCAACAGCGTGATCTGATCCTTGATTTTCCAGAAATTCCCAATACATCCGATGGTGAATTTGTTCCTTTTGTTACGTTTTTTTGTGGGAAAGAATTTGTTGGTGTCCACCCCATTGTACAAAACATACTCTTTGGTATGGCTATAACCTTTGATGGCATGAAGTTGCTCCAGTACTTTTTGACTAACACCGATATTGATGTCGGCATGATTGACCGTTCGTAGAAAGCTTTTTTTCACGAATCGGTCGTTCAGAAGTTTCAATTTTCCTTTAAGAACTCGCCCGTTGGTAAGTTGCATAACGTCTAAGCCGTGATGTTGGACGAACTTTCCGATGCCGTATTTCTGTCCGAAATCGACCGCCAGTCTGCCTGCAGGGTAGGCGACATGTCCATGGACGAAGGCGATTTCCTTTGGCGAAACTCCGACGACTCTTTTCAAAAATTTCTCCAGCCTCATGAGATTGATGGTTTGAAAGAGTCCGGGTAGGATGGCGGAAGGAAGGTCGATCACTTTGAATTGGTGGACGTCGATGCCTTGATAGGTATACGTGGTCTCCGCTTTTTTGTAAAAAGGCACGACCTTGATCACTACGACGTCATAATCAGAGTTTCTTCCTATGGCTTTGACTTGATCGTAGATGTAAGAGCCGACGAAATGTTCGTCGGAAGGAAAAAAAGGTGTAATTTGAAGATAGATTTTTTTGCTCATTTGTCGACGAAAAGCCTTTCGATATCCGCTTTGAGCTTTTCAGGAAGTGCCTGATCGTAATCGAGTGTCCCTTCGAATACCTCTTCTTCGTACAGTTTCAGTCTATGAACGCCTGGAAACCAAATGACGGGCATTCTACCGAGATAGGACGCCCACATGCTAAACGTAGATGCGGAGGCAATGAGCATCGGGCTTTTGGCAAGGGCGAGCATATCGGCTACAGCCGAACCGAGAAATTTTCTATGGACGTTTTCGAGGTTCAGGATTTTGGCGAGTTCTTCATCGGTACCATCGGAAAAGATATGAACCGGTATCTTCACTCCGGCGTAGGTACGAATGTTTTCGATCACGTTGGCGTACCATTTGATCGGTAGCCGGTAGTTCCATTTACCCTGTCGTAAAATCTCTTCGTTTTCGGCTATCGCGAAGTCCCCCATGCGAATATGTACGGCGATGCCTTCGTTTTCATAAGCTTCGATCACTTTGCGATGGGTGGGCAACGTGATTTTCCATAACTCTTCGGCAATGAGGTCGTGGTCACGAAGGATAGAACGGAAAGAGTCGCCAAGGCCATGAAAGACGATCACGGAGGGACGTGTCGATCGTTTTAGATGGAGTGCATCTTCGGCGTGTCGTTCATCATATCGTTTGCCAAACTGCAAGAGCAAAAATTTCTTTAAACCACCTATCTCATGTTCTTCGAACAGATCACCGTAGAAGCGCTTGTCGAATTCACCACGTAAGATGGGACCCAACTTGATGGTTTTCCAAGTGCTGTTGATGCGGGGAAGATCATGTTTTTTGGCGAATGCCACGGCTCTCGCCCATGGAAAAAGAAGGTTGCCAAGTCCAGGCCCCCCCCATCGAAAGCCCAGGCTCTCTCCCCGGGAAAGTGACGCGAAAACGTATGCTCGATGTTTCATATGGCCTCTTTTATAGAATAGATTCTTTTTAGATTCGTCAATATTATTGTTGTTGTATTGTCACTATTTGACCCATACAATTTGCTTTATTTTCGCTAGTTTCTTGATGAAAAATATGGAAAACAACCAATATGTGATAATTGGAACAGATAAATAGTAAAGTATGCTAAATGATTCTTCATGAAGTTTATATGCCGCTACAAGTAAAATAAAAAATATCGTCATTAAAAGGTAGCTGCTTGCATCCCAGGGCCAGATAGCGAATCTTTTATATATGTAATACACTTCGACCATATTGACGGTAAACATTGTCGCAAGTTTTATAAAAACTACGGCAA
>CAZORY010000020.1:0-16701 GCA_964582435.1 uncultured Campylobacterales bacterium | reverse complement strand
AAAAGAGGCCGTCGTAGTAACGCATGTCGGCGTAGTACAAAGGCGCCAATACGCACTCGCCGCAGCCGCACGCGGCCACCAACTCCCCCATCCGTTCAAGTTCGGGTTTCAAGACTTCAGGGACCGCATCGATCGCCGCCGCCAACTGATCGGGTCGCTGGAGCCTTGCCAAATCCGCCAACCAGGCGTGTTCGGTCCCCAGCAGTTTCTCGAGTTCCATCGACGCGAACCATGAGAGGGGAATACTGAACTCCGTCGCGATTAAAACCGGGATTCGGATATTGGAGATTTGCAAGAGCGGTGCAACCTCCAAGGATCGAAAGAGCGCCATCGTCACACCCAGGACATCGGCCAGATCGCCGCCCAACCACTCGGCACCAATCTGATTGGTCTCCTCCGTCGGATAGCGATAGACGGGCTGGATGTAGTACCACTTGGTCTGTTTCGTCGATCGGCCCAGACGCTTGGTCACCAGCCGCACCACGTCGATCGTACTGTCCGCGCGCAAAGAGATCTGCCGATTCTGGGAATCGACGAGCCGGATCAACTCCCGATCGTCTCTGATGCTTTGGTGCTGGTGGTACGAAAAGAGGGGCGTCGCGATCTCTTCGAAGCCCTCCTCTTCCAGCAACCGACTGGCGATCGTTTCGATACGGCGTTTGCGTCGGGCGCTCTCTCCGAAATAGAGACGGCTGCCTGCGGGAATCTCGTGCTCGAAAATCATGACGGTCGATTCGCTTCGTAGATTTCGTTGAAGACTTTGCCGGCCAATCCATCGTAAGGTCGTCTATCCATTTTGTCGTAGGCCCACTCGACGGCGTTGACGACCCAAGCACTCTCATGGGCCGGAATCAGACCCATCTGGTTGATACGGAAAAGTTTGCCTTTGAGATGATCCTGACCGCCGGCTATATTGACGCCATATTCGGTTTTGAGGATATCGCGGACCATGTTCGCTTCTTCATCGTAAACGGCGCTCATGCTAAGCGCCGGCTGTTTGGGATAGAGTTGACAGCCGATCGCTTCCAGCGCCGCACGGGTCGCCAAGGCTCGGGCACGGGTTTTACGGTAAAAAAGATCGTAACCCTCGTCCTCGATCATCGCCAACACCTTCTCCAACCCCACGATCAACGTCGTCGGCGCGGTATAAGCGGTCGTATTTTTTCGTTGTTTGGCGATTTCGGAGGCGAGATTGAAGTAGTAGCCTCTGCCGCTACCGATCCGATCGACCGCCCCATCGCTGAGCCCGATCATCGCCATTCCGGGCGGTAACATCAACGCTTTCTGACTGCCGGCGATCAAGGCATCGATATGGGTCGTATCGATCGGTTCGACCCCGACGGCGGTGATACCGTCGGCGACGACCATGATACGAGGATCGATCGCCTTGACGGCTTTGGCGATCGCCTCCACGGGATGGCGAAGGCCCCCGGCACTTTCACACACCTGGATACAGAGGGTGTCGATCTCCGGATCGTCGGCGAAGGCCGCTTGGATATCCTCCACGCTTGCGGGCGTATCCCAAGCGTATTTGAACTCCACCAGCTCCAATCCGTGGGCCTGGACGATCTTACCGAAACGCTCACCGAATTTCCCGGCATTGACGGTCAATACCTTTCTACGTGCCAGATTGGTGACGCACGCTTCCATCGCCCCGGTGCCGCTGGAGGCGAGCATCACGCACTCGTCCATACCGAAAAGTCGCATCAGACGTGATCTGGCCTTGGCGAATATCGCTTCGAATTCTGGCGTTCTATGGTGGATCGTCGGGCCGGCCATCGCCATGCGGACGGCTTCGGGAACAGGGGTTGGCCCCGGAGTGAAAAGCAACATGTTGCAACCTTGCGTTATCGAAATGTGGGGTGATTATATCAAATGGTAGCTTTTAGAAGAAAAAATCCGGGAGTCTTCGACCACTCCTAGGCCTCAAAGCTCTTTTCGATCGTCGGGATGCCACGACTCTTCGAGTCTGTCCAACGCCTTTTCCGAGCGACCGAGGATCCGTTTGAGTTCGGCGACGCTTTGTACGCCCCCCTCGACGAGTCCCTTTTCGATACCAAGAAGTATCTCTTTGAGAAGGTCGGCATAGCCGATGCCTTCGGATCGGGCTTTTTGACGGATTTCGTCGAAATCCTCTTTGAGAAATTTCAAGATCTCGGCATCGACACGCACCGACTCCTGGGCGATTCGGGCGATCTGGCGAGCGATCTTTTCGCTCAACCGTTCGCCGGAGACTCTCTTTGGCGAAGTTTCCATGAAAGGATTATATCAGAGTTCCGCTTTGTCCTCGTGATCTTCGGGGTCGAGATATTCGATGTTGGGAATCGCGATGGCCACGGCGATCAGGGCAAGGCCGTAGATGAGCACCACCAGCGATTCGTGGCCGGCGAAGAGTCCGGGCAATGTCAGTTTGCCGTAGTCGGGTCCCATGATCTTTTTGAGCCATGGGTAGGCCCAGGTAAAGAATGCACCGCCGAAGATACCGCCAATGGCTCCGACGAGAACGTCGATACGACCCTCCGCCACGGAGATAGGGCCCGTACCCGGGCATTTGCCGAAGATCGCCATCGCGATACCGAAAAGCACGCCACCGATCACCAGGCCGCCCAACGTGATGGGCTTGACATGGTAATGGGCCCACCCCATTTCGATCATGAAGTAGAGTCCGATGGAAGCCAATCCGATCGCGAAAAAGAGCAATTTAGGAACCGTCATATCCTCGAGCATCGCGAAACCGGCGATCTTTTCGAATTTGTCGACACGCGACCACTGGATGATCGCCCCGAACACGAAGCCGATGAAAAGGACGAGCCAGACGTTACCGTGCCCTTCGTTCGCGACGATGGCGAACATATGCTCGAACCGTTGCCAAAAAGCGTCGAACCATGCCATCGTCACTCTCCTTTTCTTTTATAGAAGAGGCGACCGGTGACGATCACCGTCGCCATCACGATCCCGCCGAAAATCAGACCGCTGACGGCGATCTGACTGGCACCCGAGAGAAAGTGACCGCTGGTACAGCCGCCGGCCAGGCGTGCGCCGACGATCATCACGAAGCCCGCGACGAAACTCCAGACGAGGCGAGAAAGCACCGATTGGTTCTTACGCTCTTTCCATAGATGAGGGATGAAACTGATCCGAAACGTCTTGGTGACGAAAACGGACATGAAAAGACCGCCCAAGAAGGCACCGATGAGCATCACCCCTTCCCAAGCACCCGGTTTTTCGATTTCGGCCATATATTCGTAGTGGGCGGGATCGAAACCGAAAATCAACCCGGCGAAATAGGGGACGTAGGTCGAAGCACCGATCGGACGATTCGCTCCGACGACGGAGAATGTGAAAAGCACCAGCAGGGCCATCAAAAGACCGCCGGTCACCCAAGAGATTTTCTTTGGCATTACCGTTCCTTATCGATAAATTTCGAACATATTATACTAAATATCAGTCTGTTTTATGAAATAAATAGTTTCAATGAAAGTTATGAATAATTTTGAGCTCTAGATCCAGTGCGATTCCGAAGCGATCCATCACCCTTGCGCGAGCCAGATCGATCAGCGCCATCGCATCCTCGAAGGTGCCGCCTCCTAAATTGACCAGGAAATTGGCATGTATGGAGCTCCATGCCATTCCACCGACGCGGTGTCCCTTGAGCCCTACCGCTTCGATGAGACGACCGGCGAAATCGCCCGGCGGATTCTTGAACGCACTGCCCGCGCTCGGTTCTTTTGGTTGGTTGGAACGCATGGCCAGAAGGTGGGCCGTCAAGTCGGCGTCGTACCCCTCGACGACTTCGAAAGTCGCCTCGTAGGCGATACCGGGAATCTGTGCCTTTCGGTACGCATGAGGGATTTCGCTTTTGTCGAAAAGTCCTTCGGAGGTCCGCACGGCGAGTAGATGGTCGAAGGTCTCGTAAGATTTGACGCCGGCGTTCATCGCCAGCATGCCGCCCAAAGTCCCTGGAAGTTTGGCGACATATTCGAAACCGCCGATGTCGTGGCGTTTGCAGAAAGAGAGGATCTTCCCCGTGGGCGTCGCCGCACCCACGATCAGCCGACCGTGCTCCAGCCGGATATAGTCGAAATCTTTGCCCAGCATCATCAGCGGTGAAGGATCGGGGCCCACTAGAAGATTGTTGGCGGCCCCGATCAGTGTACGCTCCGGTGGCGGTACGTCACCCTTGTACAACACCGCCACATCGACGACAGGCCCGATCTTGATACTCGAAAACCGAGCGAAATCGATCCGACGAAACGTCAAAAGGCATACCCTTTGATCATGTTCAGTATATGCTTGGTGAAATCGATCATTTCGTTCATCATCCAGGGCATCGTGATGATCATGACCAAAGCGACGACGATGATTTTGGGGATGAAACTCAAGGTCATCTCGTTGATCTGGGTCGTGGCTTGAAAAATACTCACCGCCAATCCCGCGATCAGACCCGCTAGAAGCACCGGAAGGGATAGAAGCAGTGCCAGTTTGAGGGTTTCGACTCCCAAAGCGACGAATTGAGACTCCATCAGCGCTCCTTTCGGGCATCGACCAAGAATCGTCGACAGATGGGCGAGTAGGGGCGATCGTCTATGCTCTTTTCGGTCGCCATCGCCCATCGTCTCTTTTGCATCATGAAAACCTCTCCTTCTCGTACTCGTGCGGAATCATGAAATGTTCCGCACGAATCGGGCAGTCGTAGAACCCCCGATCGTAACCGAGACGAAAGAGCGTATCGAGCGCTTCGAGCTGCACCTCGTCCATCACGACACTTCGGTCGTTGGCATAGAGGTCGAGATAGCGATCGAGCGTCTCGGCATCGATACGCACCAATCCTCGCTCCAGCAACATCCTCGCCAGCAGACCCCGATGGCGATTGGCCACGTCGACCGCTCGGACGAGGGCTTTTTCGATAGCGATCGCCCTAAGCAACGGAATGGAACGGCGCATCGCCATCCCTCCTAGGGGCAAGGGTAGATCGTCGCCGGCCAACTCTCGCCAGATATCCCAGATTTCACGCTCCACTTCCAGGCTTTCGTCGAAATCCAGGATACTTTCATGGATCAACACCCCCGCGTGTACCTCACCCTCCAACACTGCCCGTTCGATCTCGAGAAAGTTTTTGTAGACGATACGCGCTTCGGGGTAGGCGATGCGAAAAAGCATGGCGTTGGTCGTGTGTCGGCCCGAAAGGGCCACCTTGAAGTTTTTGCGGAGTCTGGTCCCCTTTTTCTTGATCAGTTTCGGCCCATACCCTTCGCCGAAACTGACTGCGGTTTTCAGCAACGCGTAGGTCTCTCGGATTTTAGGGTAGAGGGCGAAACTGATGGCGCTGACGTCGTAGAAACCCTCCAAAGCCTTTTCGTTGAGGGTTTCGATATCGAGCGCCACGTTTTGAAACGGTACGGGCGTATCGACCCATCCGAATTTGATGGCATAATACATGAAAATATCGTCCGCATCGGGGGAATGGGCGATGGTGATGGGGTTGTTGACAGGCATCCGTACTCTTTCGTCTCGATCATGGGTCGATGGCTCACGCCCGATGACCGCAAAATTTCGTTTCATTTTTGCTTGATTTTATCGCAACCGTGATAAAATATCTCTAATTTCAAAATTTAGAGGCATATATGAGTATCGACCCAAATAGACAAAAAGCGTTGGATATGGCGATCAAGCAGATCGACAAAGCGTTCGGCAAAGGGGCGCTGGTACGCCTGGGCGATCGGGAGATCGAACCGATCGAAGCGATCAGTACCGGTTCGTTGGGACTGGATATGGCGCTAGGGATCGGTGGCGTGCCCAAAGGGCGCATCATCGAAGTTTACGGGCCCGAGAGTTCGGGTAAAACGACACTGGCCTTGCAAATCATCTCGGAAGCGCAAAAAGATGGCAGCATCTGCGCCTTCATCGACGCCGAGCACGCCTTGGACGTCCGCTACGCCAAGAATTTGGGCGTCGATGTGGAAAATCTACTGGTCAGCCAACCCGACTTCGGTGAACAAGCCCTCGATATCGTCGAAACGATCGCCCGCAGCGGGGCGGTGGACGTCATCGTCGTCGACTCGGTGGCGGCGCTGACGCCCAAAAGCGAAATCGAAGGGGATATGGGCGACACCCATGTGGGCTTGCAAGCGAGGCTGATGAGCCAGGCCCTTCGCAAACTCACCGGCGTGTTGCACAAAATGAACACGACCGTCATCTTCATCAACCAGATCCGTATGAAGATCGGCACGATGGGCTACGGAAGCCCCGAAACGACGACGGGGGGCAACGCCCTCAAATTCTACGCTTCCGTCCGCATCGACGTGCGTCGCATCGCGACCCTCAAACAAGGAGAGAATCAGATCGGCAACCGGGTCAAAGCCAAAGTGGTCAAAAACAAGGTGGCGCCCCCCTTTCGAATCGCCGAATTCGACATCATGTTCGGCGAAGGAATCAGTAAGGAGGGGGAGATCATCGACTACGGCGTCAAACTCGACATCATCGACAAGTCGGGAGCGTGGTTCAGCTACAAAGAGACCAAACTGGGCCAGGGGCGCGAAAACGCCAAACAGACGCTCAAGGACAATCCCGAACTGGCCCGCCAAATCGAGGAGGAGATCAAACAGGCCCTGGGCATCGGCTCGACGATGCTGGCCATGAGCGAAGAGGAGATCGCCGCTTCGGACGAAGGGTGATCTTTCAAAAAGAGTGAACAAAGTGTGTATCCGCGGTTCATTCTCTACTTTCGATTTTTCATTCTAAACAAGGAGTAACGATGGTCTTTATCGACGATATTCGCGCCGACGAGGTGCTGGACAGCCGAGGCAACCCTACCGTACGCGCTACCGTACGCCTGAGCGACGGAACCGTCGCCGACGCGATCGTACCCAGTGGGGCGAGCACCGGTAAACGGGAAGCGCTCGAGCTAAGAGACGGGGGCGAACGCTTCTTGGGCAAAGGGGTGTTGACCGCTTGCGAAAACGTCAACGTCAAGATCGCCGACGAATTGATCGGCATCAGTCCCTACAACCAGAGCGAAGTGGACGCGATCATGAAAGAGATCGACGGTAGCGACAACTACGCCAATCTCGGGGCCAACGCGGTGCTCGGTGTCTCGATGGCGGTCGCCCGAGCCGCGGCGACGAGCCTGCATATGCCCCTCTATCGCTATCTGGGTGGGGCCAACGCCATCACGATGCCGGTCCCGATGCTCAACATCATCAACGGCGGAAGCCACGCCGACAACAGCGTCGATTTCCAAGAGTACATGATCATGCCCACCGGGTTCGAAGAGTTTTCCGAAGCCCTACGGGCCAGTAGCGAGGTGTACCACCACCTCAAAAAGATCCTCCACGACATGGGCCACTCGACGGCGCTGGGAGACGAGGGAGGCTTCGCCCCCAACCTCTCCAACAACGAAGAGCCGATCCAAGTGATCATCCAAGCGATCGAAAAAGCGGGCTACCGCCCCGGCGAACAGATCGCGATCGCCCTGGATGTCGCCAGTAGCGAATTGGTCGCCGACGGCGGCTATCGCCTCGAGAGCGAAAATCGCACCCTCAGTAGCGAAGAGATGGTGGCGTATTACGAGGCGCTGTTGGCCAAATACCCGATCGTCAGTATCGAAGACGGCCTGAGCGAAGACGATTGGGAGGGTTGGAAAGTGATGACCGAGCGCCTCGGATGCAAAATCCAACTCGTCGGCGACGATCTATTCGTCACCAACGCCTCGATTCTGGCCGAAGGGATCAGTCGAGGAATCGCCAACTCGATCCTCATCAAGCCCAACCAGATCGGATCGGTCAGCGAAACGATGCAGACCGTACGCCTGGCCCAGCGCAACGGCTATACCTGCGTCATGAGCCACCGAAGCGGGGAGAGCGAAGATAGCTTCATCGCCGACTTCGCCGTCGCCCTCAACACCGGCCAGATCAAGACCGGCTCCACCGCACGAAGCGAACGGATCGCCAAATACAACCGACTGCTGGCGATCGAGCGGGAGTTGGGCTATTTCGAATATCTAGGGCCTGTCCTTTTTAGCTGATGCCGAAGATGGATGTGGTGCCCCCGAAAAGGGGGCGCACTTTCGCTCTTTTCGGCTTTCCTCTACACTATGTCGCCATCGTCTTGGCGGTCGTGGTCGGATTGGGTATCTACGCCGGTATTCTGCTCTTCGGGCCCAACTCCTTGACGGTGCTTCTCGGACTCGAAGAGCAGCGCACCACGCTTCAACGTCATATCAAAAGCCTCAAAGCCCGCAACGCCGCGTTGCAAAAAGAGTATTTCGAACTCAAACAACTGGAGCCTGAACCGTGAGAACTCTCATCATCCTCTTCACAGCGCTACTGATCCCCCTGATCGCTAGGGAAAATCCCTTCAAACCGCTGATCGACGAAACGGTACTACCCGTCACCTCCAACCAGATCGAAAAAAAACCGCCTTTCGAAAAAGCGACGATCCAGCTTCCCGTGGATGCGAGAGTTCTGACCACCGTCGTCGTCTATTACCAATCGATCGACGGTTCCGTCAAGAAGGAGGAGCTCTCCATCGACAAAGCCATCGACTGGCACCGCCCCCTACTCATCACCCAGGCCCCATCTCCCAAAGTCCGAACATCCAATCCGCCGACCTCCCAGGTCAAACACTCCAAAACCCCATCAAAAAACCAGACCCCCACCCATTCCCGGCGTACCCCAAAAAACGACGCCTGGCATCGATTCGCTCCTTTGCCTTTCGTCGAAGTCCAATGGATGGACCACAAGGTCCATATCGTGACCAAAGATCCGAAAATCAGAGCGTTTCATATCAATCCCCCGTTCAAAATCGCCCTCGATTTCAAACGAAACGCCAGATTTTTGACCCGGCACCAAGCGGTTTCGACGCCCCCTTTCAAAGCGATCGACATCGGAAACCATCGGGGCTACTATCGAGTCGTCGTCACCTTCGACGCCCCCTACCGTTACACCATCGAAAAAACGGACGATGGCTATCTCATCAAGCTGCGCTGACAATATCGTTCTGATCGGTTTCATGGGATCGGGCAAAAGCACCGTCGGCCGAGAATTGGCCCGTCGTACGGGACGCTTTTTCCTGGATGCGGATCTTTTGATCGAAGGAGCAGCGGGCAAAAAGGTACGGGAAATTTTCGAAAGAGAGGGGGAAGCCTATTTCAGAGAACTGGAGCGACGAAGCGTCCGTTGGATGGCCGAATGCGTACGGGGGAGCGTCATCTCCACAGGGGGCGGCATGCCGACCGTCGTCGATCGATTGCACGACGTGGGCACCGTCATCTATCTCGACCTACCTTTCGAAAAGATTCTCGACCGTATCGATCCGCACGAGCGCGCCAAGCGTCCCCTCTTTTCGGATCTCGAAAAGGCCCAAAGGCTCTTCGATGCCCGAAAGAAAATCTACGAAGCCCAGGCGCAATTGACCGTCGCCGCCGATCGACCGGCCGAAGCGGTGGTCGAAGCGATCCTACGCGCCGTCGGTGAGTAGGCCGCACCCCTTTTCGACCGACCCTTTGGCGAGGATCTTGATCCCCGTCATCGCCACGACCACCTCCACGATACTGGCCAACACGAAGGCTTCATACGTGTATGCGTCGATGGTCCCCGCATGGTAAGCCAGCGTCGCCACGGCGATCAAAAGCGTCAACGGCATCGAATGCGAAAGCGCCACCAATGTCGCGTCCCTGAAGCCGCACCGTTTCGCGAAAGCGAAGGCCGCCAACAGACGCACGAAAATCATGATCGCCGCGATGATGAGCGCGAAAAGGACCAGCCCCTCCTTACCCAGCGCTTCGAAGGGCAAAGAGCTTCCGACGAAGATGAAGAAAAGGGGAATCAGGAAACCGAAGCCGAACGAGGAGAGTTTGCCTTCCAACGCCTCCTTGTGGGAGAAAAAAGTCGCGATGAAAACACCCGCGATAAAAGCGCCGAAAGCCAGCTCCAATCCTAGATAGAGCATCAGAGCCAGCATCAGAAAAAGCGTTGCCATACTCAGACGGACATCCTGCTCTTTCGTATCGAAATAGGGCATCATGACGCTCCGAATCTCCGGATACCACCAAAAAAGCAGATGAAGCAGATAATAAACCCCCACCATCGCCGCCACGAAGGCGCCCAACACCGAAATCTTGAAGAAAAACTCCAACCCGATGCCATAATGGATGCCCGCACTGGCCAAGGTCAGCACGATGATGGAGACCAACTCGCCCAGGATGCCCACCGTGATCGACATCTTGACCCACGGCGTCTGCTTGCCGTACTCTTTGGAGAGCGCGGCGATGAGCCCCACGGAAATCAGCGGAAAAATGACCATGAAAACGAAACTAAGGCCCAACTGGTAAGCGACGAGGATGGAGAGAAGATAGAGGACGACCAGATAGCCGAACCCGGCTCTAAGGATTCTGATATCGGTGCGAAGAAGTTTTTTGACGTTCACCTCCAGCCCCGCCACGAACATCAGGTACAAAAACCCGAACTCCGCCACCAACTCGAAGATATGATTGGGCTTCTCCCCAAAAAGCCCCAGGCCCCCGGCGATGGATCCTAGAACGATCTCCACAGGAGTCGTCGGAAGTCGCACGAGTTTGGCGATGAAAGGGGCCACCCAGATGAGCAAGGAGAGGGTGACGATGATCGCGACTTCCTGTTGCATACCCTACTCTTGGCAGCTTTGGGCGATTTCGTAACCGTACCGTCGAAGCATCTCATGATCGCGCATCGGATCTTCGCCCCGTGTCGTCAGATAGTCGCCGATGACGATGGCGTTGGCACCCGCTTCGAAGATTTTGTAATCTTCGTCGCCGAATGTGATCTCTCTGCCGCCGGCGACCATCAGCCTCCGATCGGGGCCTAGCATCTCCCTGGCAAGCCGTACCATCGCCAACGCCTCCTCTCGAGGCAGCGTCGTGCCCTCGAGCGGCAACGCTTCGTTGGGATGGTAGAAGTTGATCGGCACCGATGCCGGTTCCAGTGAAACGACCGCTTCCAGCATCGCCGTACGATCTTCCATACGCTCGCCCAAACCGAAGATCCCGCCGGTACAGAGCTTCAATCCCGCTTTCTTGACGTTTTCGCACGTCTCGTAGCGCTCTTTCCATCCGTGCGTCGTACAGATCTTCGGATAGAAGGCTTCGGAGGTTTCGAGATTGTGGTTGTAGCTGTCGATGCCGTGATCTTTGAGAATACGCAGTTGTTCGAGGGTCGCCGTCCCGTTGCAAGCGATGAGACCCAGCCCCTCGACCTCGCGTTTCACCGCTTCGGCCGCTTCGCAGACGAAACGCAAAGTCTTCTCGTCGATCCCTTTGCCAGCCGTCACCAGACAAAAACCGATCGCTTCTCGGGCTTTGGCTCGCTTGGCCTCTTCCACGATCCTTTCGATCGGTTTGTGGTAGAACCGATCGATCGACGCCCCGTATTTGACGCTCTGGGTGCAGAATTTGCAATCTTCCAGGCAGTGGCCGCTGGAGATGTTGCTGATCGCGCACAAAAATACCTGTTTGGCCATCAGGCCTCCCTTTCGCATTCTTTTTCGTTAGTGTGCCACGCGCTTTCTTTGATGCCTCTTTGACAGTGGAGGATACGCCACCTATGGGGCGTCGCTTCCAACAGGACCATTTCACTCACGGGCTTGTTCCTGGCACACACTTCGCCGGGATTGAGAAAAAGGGATCCATCCTCTCGGCAATCGGCCGAAAATTTATGGGTATGGCCGAAGATCACCAAGTCCGCATCGGGCGAAAGGAACCAAGGGTGATGCATCAGTTTGATCCGCAACCCTTCGATCCGAAAATAGTGGGGCTCCTTGACCAGATGGTAGCGGTCGACCAAAGGGACCAGCTTCCGGTCGTTGTTGCCCAACACCGCCGTATAGGGCAAACCGGTCGCCTCCATGTAGGCAAGGACCTCCTCCTTGCCGATGTCGCCGGCATGGATCAGATATTGCGCCCCCATCGCGAGCAGCCTGTCGATCGCTTTTTGCGCCCGCCCGACTTTTTTATGGGTGTCGGACAAAATCCCTATCTTCAGCATCCGATAGCTCACCCGCCCGAATGCTCGTCCGCCATCTCTTCCCGATGTTTGCACTTGATGCATTCGTAGACCTCTTTGCCGCGGAAGGTGCGTCGTGCCATCGTATAGCCACACTCGGGACACTTACGATCGACGGGCTCGAACTTGCTGACGAACTTACATTTAGGGTAGTTGGAACAACCGAAAAACTTGCCTCGCCGAGAAGAGCGCTCCAAAATATCGCCGCCACATTCGGGGCATTTGACGTCGAGGGCTTTGGGCGGCTGCAGAGGTTTGGCGTTTTTGCATTTGGGGTAGGCGCTGCACGCCAAAAAAGGCCCCCGACGTCCCGTCTTGATCACCATCGGCGCCCCGCATTTGTCGCACACTTCCTCGGTCGTTTGCGGTTGAGGTTGGTCTTCTTCGCCCTCTTTTGCGATATTTTCGGTGTATTTGCATTTGGGGTAGTTGCTACAGGCGATGAAATCCCCGTAGCGCCCGCTTCTTAGCAAAAGTTCACTGCCGCATTCAGGACAGGCCCTACCGATAGGCTCGGCCTTTTTGAGGCTTTTGATCGCCTTTTTTCCCGCTTCGACCTTCTCGATGAAGGGACGATAGAAATCGAGTAGAAGTTTTTGCCAATCCACCTTTTTCTCCGCCACTTCGTCGAGTTTCTCCTCCATCTGAGCCGTAAATCCGGTATCGACGATCTCGGGAAAGTGCTTCTCCAAAATCTCGATGACCGTGAAAGCGATCGGCGTCGGAATCAACTGTCGCTTTTCGATTTTGAGGTATTCTCGCGAAACCAGCAGACTGATCGTCGGTGCGTAGGTACTGGGCCGCCCGATTCCTAAAGATTCGAGCTTTTTGATCAGGCTCGCTTCGGTGTAGCGCGGCGGGGGCTCGGTGAAATGCTGGTTGGCCGTCAACTTCTCCAACGGCACCTCTTCGCCCTCTTTGAGTTCGGGCAGCAGTTTGTCCTTTTCGTCGTATCCCATCACCCGATAGAAACCATCGAAGACCAGTTTGCGGCCCGTTGCCTTAAACAGACCGTGTTCGGAGGCGAAAAGTATCGTCTGCGATTCGAAGATCGCATCCTCCATTTGACTGGCCAGAAAACGGTTGTAGATCAGTTTGTAAAGCTTCAGTTCGTCCGGCGTCAAATATTTGGACGCGACATCGGGGGTGAAATCGAGCCGGGTCGGTCGAATCGCCTCGTGAGCCTCCTGGGCCCCTTTGGCTTTGGAGGCGTAAACTTTGGGTTTTGGAGGGAGGTAGTCGTCGCCGAACGCCTTGGCGATCAGATCTCTAGCCGCTTTTTGCGCCTCTTTGGCGATGTTGAGACTATCGGTCCGCATGTAGGTGATGACCCCCATCACCCCTTGGTCGGTGCTCACGCCTTCGTAGAGTTTCTGGGCGATCATCATCGTCTTTTTGGGGCTAAAACCCAGTCGTCCCGATGCCGTCTGCTGCAGTGTGGAGGTCATGAAAGGCGGCGGTGTGGTGCTTTTGCGCCGTTTGGTTTCGATACGTTGCACACGGTAGGTATCGTTTGTGAGCACCGCTTCCATTCGGTGCGCTTCTTCGCCCGTTTTGATCGTCATCTTCTCGATCTTCCGGCCCTCGTAAGCCACCAAAGTCGCTTCGATCTCGGGGCGGAAAACGGCATCGATACTCCAATACTCCACCGGTTTGAACGCTTGGATCTCCCGCTCTCTGTCGACGACGATCTTCAGAGCCGCCGACTGTACGCGGCCCGCGCTGAGCCCCTTTTGGATCTTGGAGCTCAGCAGCGGAGAGAGTTTGTAGCCGACGATACGATCCAAAAGCCGCCTGGCCTGTTGGGCGTTGACCATATCCATATCGATCGTACGCGGATTTTCGAGGGCGTGGCGGATCGCGTTTTTTGTGATTTCGTGAAAGACGATCCGAGGCAACGCCTCCGGATCTTTGCCGATCGCTTTGGCGATATGGTAGCCGATCGCCTCCCCCTCACGGTCTTCGTCGGTCGCGATGTAGACCTGATCGCTCTTTTTGGCCAAATCTTTGATCTGTTTGACCACGGCGCTGTGGTCCTTGTCCACCCGGTACTGCGGTTCGAAACGATCCTCTTCGATTTTGATGCCGAAACTGTGCTTGGGCAGGTCCCGAATATGGCCCTTGGAGGCGACGACCTCGTACTCTTTGCCCAGAAAGTTCTTGATGGTTCTCGCCTTGGCCGGCGATTCGACGATAATGAGATTTTTCAACGGCTTTTCCTATATAATGTATGAGAGATTTTCATCGATGGCTGCAATTCTATCATAAGTGCCGTCTTAAACTTTTTTAAAAAACGGCCGATATCGTTGATAAGATGCCACACAAAGGATTGTATCATGGCGAATTTTGGAGCACTTAGTTCACTGGGGCTGGGAAGTAGCGGTGCGCTCAATTACGACATTCTCGACAAACTGCGCAAAGTCGATGAAGAGACCCAGGCCAAACCCCTCGAAAAACAGCTCGACGGTCTCAAAAAACGTGAAGCGGAACTTGGCAAAATCATCACGATGACCGCATCCCTCAAAAGTGCCCTTTTCGAACTCTCCGATCCCGTCCTTTTCGCCAAACGAGACGTCAAAGTCACAGGAGATGGAATCGACGTCAGCGTCGAAGACGGTACGGCCGCGCAACAGATCGACGTGGTCGTCAAAAACCTCGCCAAAGCCGACATCAAACAATCCAAAGGCTTCGCTAACGAAAATGCGGTCGTCACGACGAAGGATACGGATATGAGCGTCACGATCGACGGTCAAACGACTACGTTCACCGTCGCAGCCGGTACGACGCTCGCAGATCTCAAAGATCTCGTCAACGAAAAGATGCACGGATCCGTCGAAGCCTCCATTCTCAATACCGGGGGGAGCGAACCCTACCGACTGGTACTCAAAAGTGCCGCAACGGGAGCCGATCAGGCGATGAGCTTTTCGTTCGACGACGGTGACCCCAATACGGCCGACGACGACTTTTTGGATCTAACGAAATCCCAGGCGAACGTTCAGGACGCCCGCGACGCTCTCTTCACGTTCAATGGGATCGACATTACCCGCCCTTCCAACACCGTCGACGATTTGGTGGTAGGCTTGACGCTTACACTCAAAAAAGAGGGTACCGACATCAACCGTATCTCGATCGTGCAGGACAATGAAGCGATCACCGACAAAGTGCAGGATTTCGTCGACCAATACAACGAACTCATCGGCACACTTGCCAGCGATACCAAATACGACCCCGATACAAAACAAGCGGGTATTTTTCAAGGGGAGGGAAGCGTCACTTCCCTCAAGCTAGCGATCAGCCGTCTGACCCTAGGGACGGCACCCAACGGAAAAGGGCTCGCCGATTTCGGGATCGACGTCACCCGTGACGGCACGATGACATTGGATCGTTCACGTTTGATGGAGGCTCTCGACAAACAGAGCACCACGGTCCAAGAGACCTTCGCCGGTACCGATGCAGAACCAGGCGTTTTCCTCCGTCTCAAAAATTACCTCTCCGACGCGGCCGTCGGCAAGGACTCCCTACTCTCCCAGCTCGACGATCAACTGCGTTCGCGGGAAAAACGCTTACAGGCCAGACACGACCGTATCCTCGACGCCATCGAAACTCGATACGCCATTCTCGCCAAAAAGTTCGCCGCCTACGATGCGATCATCGGCAAGATGAACGCATCGTTCCAATCCCTGCAAAGCATGATCGACGCCCAAGCCAACGCCGCCAAAAAATAACGATCCCCTTCCCATAGCCACCGTCGCCGGAAATTTTCCGGCACCCCTAAACATTTTTTCCGATCGTCCGATCTTATCAACAAGAGCAAGGAAGCTCTTACAAACCCAAACTACCCAAGGAGGACATCATGGGATTTCGAATCAACACCAACATCGGTGCGATGAACGCACATCGCAACGCGCTTATGACGAACAAAAGTCTCGATACGTCTTTGGAACGACTCAGTTCCGGTCTGCGCATCAACAAAGCGGCTGACGACGCATCGGGTATGGCCATCGCCGACAGTTTGCGCGCTCAAGCGAAAGGTCTCGGTCAGGCCATCCGAAACGCCAACGACGGTATCGGCGTGGTCCAAACCGCCGACGGTGCGCTGGACGAGTACATCAACATCGTCAACACGGTCCGTACCAAAGCGATCCAAGCGGCATCCGACGGCCAAAACAGCGATTCTCGGATGGCGATCCAACGAGACATCAACCGATTGCTCGAAGAGGCCGACAACATCGCCAAAACCACTTCGTTCAACGGTTTGAAACTGCTTGACGGCTCATACACCGATAAGAAGTTCCAGATAGGTGCCTATGCCAACGAAACGGTCAATATCTCCATCAGCAGTGCAAGAACGACGGTAGTGGGAATGTTCGCTCTTGAAACAGGTGATACAGTAAATACTGCGACAGGAGCTCCGCTTGCTGCTGGAGAGTTGACTATCAACGGTGTAGAGGTAGGAGCCTCTAGTGCAGGTACAAAGGTAGGGCAGGCAAATTCATCAGCATGGGCTAAGATGAACGCCATAAATGCCGTCAAGTCCCAGACCGGCGTTACGGCAACCGCCAAAACGACGGTCCAAGGAGATGCAGGCGTCGCCGGCGGTACGATCTCCGCTGGCTCTGTATACATCAACGGTGTGGACCTCGGAAACGTCACCTTCAGCGCCAAC
>CAZORY010000019.1:0-16920 GCA_964582435.1 uncultured Campylobacterales bacterium | reverse complement strand
AGAGAAGCTTTGGGTCACGGTACACGAGAGCGACGACGAGGCGGCCGCCATATGGGCCAGACATATCGCAAAAGATCGTATTCTACGCATGGGCGACAAGGACAACTTCTGGCAGATGGGCGATACGGGTCCATGCGGTCCGTGTAGCGAAATCTTCTACGATCAAGGCGAAGAGCATTTCCATGGCCCGGAGGATTACATGGGAGGCGACGGGGATCGCTTTTTGGAGATTTGGAACCTCGTGTTCATGCAGTACGAAAGAGACGAAGGGGGCAATCTCCATCCTCTCCCTAAACCCAGTATCGATACCGGTATGGGGCTGGAGCGGGTCGTGGCGGTCAAGGAGGGCAAACTCTCCAATTACGACACCGAACTCTTCATGCCCATCATCCGTGCCGTCGAAAATCTCGTCGGTAAACCCTACGAATACGACAAGGGGGCCAGTTATCGCGTCATCGCCGATCATTTGCGATCGACGACCTTTTTGTTGGCTCAAGGCGTCAACTTTTCCAACGAAGGGCGGGGCTACGTCTTGCGACGGATCCTTCGACGGGCGGTGCGGCACGGCTATATGCTCGGGCTCAGAGAACCTTTCATGTACCGTTTGGTCGATGTGTTGGTCGAAATCATGGGGAACCACTACACCTACCTCGAGGAGAAAAAAGAGGCGGTGAAGCAGGCGATGCAACTGGAAGAAGAGCGCTTTTTCGCGACGATCGCGGCCGGCATCGCCCTTTTCGAAAAGGCGTTGGAACATACGACGAAGCTTTTCAGCGGCGAAGTGGCGTTCAAACTGTACGATACCTACGGGTTTCCGCTGGATTTGACGCAGGATATGCTCAAGGACAAAGGCATCGACGTGGATATCGCCGAATTCGAACGGTTGATGCAGGCCCAGCGAGAGCGTGCCAAAGCGGCATGGAAAGGGAGTGGCGACGCCAAAGTGGAAGGGGACTTCAAAGCCCTTTTGGAAAAACACGGTCCCAATCTTTTCGTCGGGTACGACGACGTCACCGCCCAAAGCAAAGTGGTGGCGCTGCTGAGCGAGGGATTCGTCGAACAGCCCTGCCTGGAGGCGGGTCACAAGGGTTGGGTGATGCTCGACGTGACCCCTTTCTATGCCGAAAGCGGTGGCCAGACAGGCGATGTGGGCATATTGGCGGACCCCGATACGGGTGAAACGATCGCCGAAGTGATCGATACGAAAAAGTTTTTCGGTCTCAACTTCAGCCATATCGAAACCAAACGCAAACTATGTCGCGACGATCTGGTCGAATCGCGGGTCGATACCTCCCGCCACGAGATCGCCAAGCACCATAGCGCGACACATCTACTGCACAGCGCGCTTCGTGCGGTATTGGGCGAGCATGTCGCTCAAGCCGGTTCACTGGTCGAAGCCGATCGGCTCCGTTTTGACTTTTCCCATCCCAAGCCTTTGAGCCGTGAAGAGATCGACGCCGTCGAGCGTTGGGTCGAAGAGAGGGTCGAACGGGGCATCGAAGGGGAAGTGGAGGAGATGGATATCGAAAGTGCCAAACGAAAAGGTGCGATGGCGCTTTTTGGCGAAAAGTACGGCGAAAAGGTACGGGTCGTGAGCTTCGGCGAGAGCAGTATCGAGCTGTGTGGTGGCACGCATGTGCGCAACACCGCCGAAATCGGAATGTTCCTGATCACCAAGGAGAGTGGCGTAAGTGCCGGCGTGCGCCGCATCGAAGCGGTCTGTGGTCATGCGGCGTACGAGCGGGTCCGTAAGATGCAAGAAGAGTTGGCGACGATCGCCGAAACCCTCAAGGCCAAGGAACCGTTGACGGGCATCAAAAAATTGCAAGATCAAGTGAAAACGCTCAAAAACGAGCTCAAAAACGCCCAAAAAGCCAAAACGAACGAATGGAGTCTCCATAAAGTCGGCGATGTGACCGTCGTCGTCGATGAGGTGGAAGGGGGCGATATCAAAGCTTTGATCGACGATCTTAAAAATGCCCACGACAAGGTGGCGGTGATGCTTTTTCAAAAGAAGGGTCCCAAAGTTCTGATCGCCGCCGGACAGAAAAACACCTCTCTCAAAGCGGGCGAATGGGTCAAGAAGGTCGCCCCGGTGCTTGGCGGCGGAGGCGGCGGTCGTGACGACTTCGCTCAAGCCGGCGGTAAGAATCCCGAAGCGATCGGTGAAGCGAAAGCGGTCGCTCTCGATTTCGTGAAAGAGACGTTGGGATCATGAAAGTGAAGAAAAAGGAGGTCGAGTATGCGTGCGTTCGCCGTCGAATTTTTTAGCGATTACGCCTTTTATCTGGTTTTTTTGCATGTCCTGGGAGCGTTCGTTTGGGTTGGCGGTATGATCGCGATGCGTTTGGCGGTCCATCCGGCGCTCCAGCATATCGACGAGCCCAAACAGCGGCTGGCAAGGACGTTGGAAGCGGTAGGCAATCTCTTTAGATTGGTATTGCCTTTCATCGTGCTCATTCTGTTGACGGGTTTCGTCATGGGCATGGCCGTAGGTACGCCTGGAACGTTGGAGGGGACGGTCGTGCATCTCAAAGAGGCGATCTGGACCGTCATGACGGTCAATTATGCCTTGATGGTCAAGCGTCGTAACGACGCGCAGCGCCTCTTTTTGGGGGGAGATCTGGCAGGTGCTCGGGAAAAACTGGCACCACTGGCGAAAATCATGTTGCCTATCAATATCTTTTTGGGAGTGCTGGCGTTGGCGCTTGGCATCACGTTACGAGGATTTTGAGTGTTGATTTTGGGGTCTGGATCGCCGACGCGGGCGAAACTGCTGGAGAAGTTCGGCATCGCGTTCGTGCAAAAAAGCTGCGATTTCGACGAAGAGAGCATCGAGCAGAAAGTTCCCAAAGATTTCGTCTATCATGCCGCGATGGGAAAAATGAGAGTCTGCGAAGAGCGTTTCGGTCTCGAGACGCCGATACTCACCGCCGATACGGTGGTCACCGCCTCCGGAGAGATTTTGCGTAAAGCCAAGGACGAAGCGGATGCCAGACGGATTTTGATGCGTCAAAGTGGCGGAGAGACCGATATCCTCACCTGCATGGTCTACAAAAGTTCTCGTAAAACCTTCATCAACCTCTCCATCACCCGCTACCTTTTTATGCCTTTCGAGGAGAAGGCGTTGCAAAGATATCTCGAAAGCGGCGAATGGCGGGGCAAAGCGGGGGCCTGCATGGTCGAGGGCTTTTGCAAAACCTATATCCGTCGAGTCGTCGGGCTGGAAAGTTGTGCGATGGGGTTGACGGTCGAGAAGCTGCTGCCCTGGTTGGAGTCGTAAGCGGTGGGATTTTATGCCAAAGAATTGACGGCGCTGAAGCGTTCGGGACGTTTTCGCAAACCTCTCGCGGCCGACGAGAAAACGATCGATATGGCCAGCAACGACTACCTCTGCCTGGCCCACCGCAAAAAGCTTTTCAAGCGTGCTTGTCGGCGGGTAGGTCGGTATGGTTGGCACGCGCCCAAATCCTCCCTTTTCGTCAGTGGTCACCATCCGATTCACGAGGATTTCGAGACACGGTTGAAAACGGTCAACGGGTTCGCGGCGGCGACCCTTTTTGGGAGCGGTTTTTTGGCCAATTTGGGGTTGATCGAGGCGTTGGTGCGGCGGGGGGACGTGCTTTTTCTCGACGAAAGCTATCACGCCAGCGGGATGTTGGCGACCAAAACGGTGGCTGGCGACGTCGTGACTTTCGCGCACAACGATCCGGAGGATCTTTTGCTCAAACTCTCCCAAACTCCCGTCAAAGGACGCCGTATTCTCGCCGTCGAAGGGATCTACTCGATGGAAGGCGACCTCCTCAAGCGCGAATTCTTCGATATCGCCGAGTGGTTCGATATGGTGATGCTCGTCGACGAAGCCCATAGCAACGGTGTCGTCGGGCCCCGCTTGTTGGGGGTTTTCGATCTTTACGGTATTACGCCTCAAGCGCGCCATATCAAAATGGGTACGCTGGGTAAAGCGTACGGCAGTTACGGGGCCTACGTCTTGGGGAGTGAAGAGATCGTGAGTTTCTTGCACAACCGGGCCAAAAGCTTGATCTACGCCACGGCACCGTCGCTTTTCGATGTCGCACTGGCCCACGAGGGATTCGACGAGGTCGCTCGAAAGGCTAAAAAATTGGGGGAGAGGTTGCGAAGGCTGAGGGATACGATCTTCGATGCGGGGTATCCGCGACCCCAGGGGGCGATCGTACCGATCGAGATTTCCGATCTGTCGACGATGATGGCGATCAAAGAGCAATTGCGTGCCCGAGGTTTCGATGTAGGTGCCATTCGTCCGCCCACGGTGCGGCGGCCGATGCTCCGCGTCATTTTGCGAGCCTGTGTGAAACCGAAGCGTTATCGGGCCCTTTTGGAAGCGATCGACGAGGCGCTGGATGGGTAGACTCGTCTGCGATCGTTTGCGCATCGAGTCGAAAGGGCGTCTTTTCGTCGATATCGCCTTTACGATCGAAAAGGCTCTGGCACTCGTAGGAGAGAGCGGCAGCGGTAAGAGCCTGACGCTCAAAGCTCTTTTGGGAATGCTTCCGGCGGGCTTTGATGCCCAAATGTCGTGTCGAAGCGATTTCACGATCGAAAGGGGTCGCACGGTCGCTTACGTTCCTCAGAATCCTTTTACCGCCCTCTCGCCATTGACCCGTATCGCGGATCAATGGATCGTCGGTGCTTCGCAGGCGGCGCGCATGATGGAACGGGTGGGGCTTCGAAGCGAACTGCTCGAACGCTTTCCTCCGGAACTTTCCGGGGGCCAGTTGCAGCGTATCGTCATCGCGATGGCCCTCTCTTCGGAGCCCAAACTGCTGTTGTTGGACGAGCCGACGACGGCGTTGGATGCGCAACTTCGGGGAGTCATCGTCGAGTTGTTGCGCACCCTGCGAACGGAGCTCGGCTTTTTGATGCTCTTCGTGACCCACGATATCGCCACGGCAGCCAGTCTCTGCGGTGAAATCACCGTGATCCGTAAAGGTCGGGTGATGGAGAGCGGGAGGATGGACGAGGTTCTCGAGCATCCCGCCTCCTCCTATACCAAAGCGTTGATCGAAGCCAATTTTGCAAACAGGGAGTTCAGACGTTGATGGGATCGATTTTCAAATGGCTTTTTCGCCTGACGTTGTTGGCCGGTTTGGTCGGGGTCGGTTATCTGGTCTGGCTCTATTTCCAGATCGGTCATCAGATCGCGCCGTTGGTGCATTACAATCCCTCGAAGACCACCCAGGTCTACGATCGCAACGGTCGGCTCATCGCCAACGTCATCGGCAAGGAGCATCGGATCTACGTACCGTACGAGGAGATACCAGGACGTGTCGTCGAAGCGTTGGTGGCTATCGAAGATACCCGGTTTTTCGAACATCATGGGGTCAATCCCGAAGCGATCTTTCGTGCCGTCGTCAAAGATATCAAAGCCCGTCGATTGGTGGAAGGGGCCTCCACGCTCACCCAACAGCTGATCAAATCCACCCTGTTGACGCGGAAGAAGAAGTTGCAACGTAAGATCAGGGAAGCACTGCTGGCGATCCGTCTGGAGCAGGTATTGAGCAAAGAGGAGATTTTGGAGCGATATCTCAACGCCGTCTTTTTCGGCCACGGCTATTACGGGATCCGGACCGCGGCATTGGGCTATTTTCACAAAGATCTGGACCAACTGACGCTCAAAGAGATCGCGATTTTGGTCGGGCTGCCCAAAGCGCCCAGTGCCTACGATCCGACCCGCCACTACGCCAACGCGATGGCCAGAGCCAATCGGGTGCTCGCCCGCATGAAAGCCTTGGGGTGGATCGACGAAGAGACCTATCTACGGGAGATCAAAAGGGCGCCGAAGGTTTACGACGATACACTTACCCAAAATCGTGCCCCCTACATCGTCGATGCCGTCGTCAACGCTCTCAAAGCCCGTTATCCGGATATACGCACCGGAGGCTACCGGATCGACACTGCCGTCGATCTGGATTATCAGGCCATGGCGAGAAAGGCCCTCGAACGAGGCTACGAAGCCTACTGGAAGCGTCATGCCGCGCCGTCACCCGATCGGAACGTATCCGACACTTTCAACGGAGCGATGGTGGTGCTCGATGGCAGAAGTGGGGATGTGTTGGCGATGGTCGGGGGGGTCGATTATGCCAAGAGCCCTTTCAATCGCGCCATCTCGTCCCGAAGACAGCCAGGATCCGCGTTCAAACCCTTCATCTACGAAACGGCGCTCAATCTCGGCTACAACCCAGAAAGCAGGATTCCTGATATCGCACGCACCTACCGTTTCGAGGAGGGAGATACCGACAAGCTCTGGCAACCTAAAAACTACGAGAAGGATTACAAAGGGTTGATCACTTTGCGCGAAGCGTTGGTACATTCGAGAAATTTGGCCACGATCAACCTCGTGAACGAGATCGGTATCGCGACGCTCCACAAAAAGTTGGCGGTTTTCGGTATCAAGGATCTTCCTTACAATCTGTCGATCGCTTTGGGCAATATCGCCGTCTCTCCTTTGCAGATGGCGAGGCTATACAGCGTGTTCGCCGATATGGGCGTCCTTCACGAGCCAAGACTCGTCGTCTCCGTCGCCGACGATCGCGGCAACGTGCTGGAACACCACAACGTGCAAAGCCAAAGGGTCTACCCCGCTCCTCAAGCCTATCTGATGGTCGATATGCTGCGCGACGTGGTCAAGCGAGGCACCGGACGAAACGCGAGAGTGCGCGGTATGGATGTGGCGGGTAAGACGGGAACGACCAACAACAGTGTCGACACATGGTTTTGTTCGTTCACGCCCGACGTGGAGGCGATCGTCTGGTTCGGAAACGACGACAATACACCGCTGCCCCGTCATGAAACGGGAGGTCGTACCGCCGCGCCCGTCGTTCGGTTCTTCTACCAGGCTTTGATCAAGAAACATCCCGAGTTCAAGCGCAAATTCGAAGAGCCCAAAGGGGTCTATCACGCCAGACGTAACGGCCGCGATCTACTCTATACCGATAGGTCCCCTCTGCCGACGGAGGAGAGTGCGCCGGTCGACGATGAGATCATCTTTTAAGGAAAAAACCTATGACACCCAAAGAGCGATATAGAAAACTCAGACAGCATCTAAGCGAAGAGAATCCGGTCCTATTGGAAGTGATCGCCCAGTACGAACAGTTGGACAAGACGGCTAGAAGCTTAGGCCTTCTGGAGCCGGAAGAGAGTTTTACGGCCCATATTTCGTGGTGGCCTCTCATCTCCATACTAGGCACTTTCAGTGCCGGAAAATCGACTTTCATCAACGGTTACCTGGGGGTCAAAGTCCAAGAGAGCGGCAACCAGGCGGTCGACGACAAATTCACCGTCATCACCTATGGCCGCGACGAAAAACCGATGACGCTACCGGGCCTCGCTTTGGACGCCGATCCGCGCTTTCCTTTCTACAACATCAGCGACGAGGTCGAAAAGGTGGACAAGGGGGAAGGGAATCGGGTCAACCTCTATCTACAGCTCAAAACGGTCAAGAGCGACGCGATCAAGGGGGAAATCTTGATCGATTCGCCCGGTTTCGACGCCGACGCCCAGCGGGACGCGATCTTGCGCATCACCGATCATATCGTTCAGATGAGCGACTTGGTACTGATCTTTTTCGATGCCCGCCATCCCGAACCGGGGGCCATGCGCGACACGCTGACCCATCTTGTCGGCTCGACCGTCGGTAAGCGTGACAGCGACAAAATTCTCTATATTCTCAATCAGATCGACACGACCGCCAAAGAGGACAACCTCGAAGACGTTATCGGATCATGGCAGAGAGCGTTGAGTCAGCAGGGCTTGATTTCCGGCAATTTCTACGCCATCTACGACGAAGAGGCGGCCGTTCCGATCGACGATCCCGCCGTCGCCGAGCGTCTCAAGCGTAAACGGGACGAGGACATGGCCAAAATCCTGGCACGGATGCAGGGCGTGAAGATCGAGCGTGCCTATCGCATCTCCAAGGCTTTGGAGGATTTCGCCAAAGAGATCATCGTCGAACAGTTGCCGCTGTTGCGCCAAAGCTTGAGCCGTTGGGGGCGTAGAGTGATGATAGCCGATCTGGTTTCGATCGTAGCGATCGCCGGGGGGCTCTCCGCACTACTGAGCGCGGGGATCCTACCTTCCAATGGAGGGATGATCCTCGGACTCTACGGGCTGGCGGCCGTGCTCCTCTTGGCGCTGCATTTTTGGTATCGAAAAATCTTCGCCGCTTTGGAATTTGGACGATGGCGTGACAAAGACGAGAGAATCGCCCGCGCCGTGGCCCACAATACCCGATGGTTCCGGCCGATCGCACGGGCATGGGGCAAAGGGTGGATGCGTCGGGCTCAGGAGCGATTGGAGAGGGTGATGGAGTATAGTCGTTCGGCGATCAGAAAGCTCAACGATCAGTTCGTCAGTCCGGCCGGTGGGGAGATTCGAGAGGATTGACGCCACATGATGTGGGCTTGGACGAGCGACGGCGACGGATCGTTTCGTATCGCCGTCCGAATGAAGCACTCCATGCACCGACCGGTCGCGTACTCAAGAGTACCCTTTCGATTTTATTAATGGCAAGCATATCACTAAACTTGACAATACTACTATCAAGATAGTACAATAGCACTCAAAAAACGAGGAGTTCGTGATGTCCAAACATCAATTCCAAACGGAAGTGAATCAACTTCTCAATCTGATGATTCATTCGCTCTATTCCAACAAAGAGATCTTTCTCCGAGAGCTCGTCTCCAATGCCAGCGACGCACTGGATAAACTGGAGTATCTCAAGCTAACCGACGAGAGATACAAGGAGCTCGACCAACCCGCCAAGATCGTCATCAAAGCCGACAAGGAGAACAAAACTCTGACGGTATCGGATACCGGAATCGGGATGAACGACGAAGAGATGGTCGAGAATCTCGGTACGATCGCCAAAAGCGGCACCAAAAGCTTCATCGAAAGCCTCACCGGCGACGCGAAGAAAGATAGTCATCTGATCGGTCAGTTCGGGGTAGGCTTCTACAGTGCCTTCATGGTCGCGAAGAGGGTGGAAGTGATCAGTCGCAAGCCGTTGGAAGAGAAGGCGTGGCGATGGGTCAGCGACGGTAGCGGCGAGTACGAGATCGAAGAGGCCCAGAAAGAGGGGTACGGCACCGATATCACCCTCTATCTACGGGAGGAGGCCGAAGAGTATCTGAACGATTGGCGCATCAAAGGCATCGTCGAAAAGTATTCCAACCACATCCCCTTTCCGATCTATCTGGTCAACGAGAAAGGGGAAGAGGAGCAGATCAACAAAGCGTCGGCCCTATGGCGTCTTCCAAAAAGCGAACTCAGCGACGAAGACTACAAAGAGTTCTACAAAGCGATCAGCCACGACAGCGAGGACCCACTGCTATGGGTGCACACGAGAGCCGAGGGAACGTTGGAGTACTATACGCTCTTCTACATTCCCAAAAAAGCGCCGATCGATCTATTCAGAGTCGACTATCAACCGGGTGTGAAACTTTATGTCAAGCGTGTCTTCATCACCGACGAAGAGCGCGAATTGTTGCCCACTTACCTCCGTTTCGTCCGTGGTATCATCGACGCCGAAGATCTACCGCTCAACGTGAGTCGTGAAATTCTTCAGGAGAACGTCATCCTGGCCAAGATCAAAAAACAGAGCGTCAAAAAGATTCTCGGTGAACTGAAGAAATTGTTGCAGCAGGATCGAAAAGCCTACGAAGGGTTCTTCGACGAGATGGGCAAAGCCCTCAAAGAGGGTATCTACTCCGATTTCGAAAACAAAGAGACCTTGCTGGATCTGATGCTTTTCAAATCGACGGCGGTCGATGGTTATACGACGCTGGGTGAATACAAAGAGCGCATGAAAGAGGGACAGGAGAAGATCTACTACCTGATGGGTGAAGACGAGAATCTGTTGCGCCATTCCCCACTTTTGGAAAAATATAAAGCCGATGGGATCGAAGTCCTACTCTTCTGTGACGAAGTGGATGCGATCGTCATGCCCACCGTCACAGAATACGACGGCACGCCCTTGGAAAATATCGCCAACGTCGAAGAGGAAAAGGAGATCGACGAGAAGACGAAAGAGCAGTATGGGCCGGTGATCGCCGCGATGAAAGCGGCACTGGGCGAGAAGGTCAAAGATGTTCGTTTGACCGCTCGCCTCGAAGAGTCACCTGCCGTGGTCGTTTTCGACAAGGACGATCCCGATATCGCGATGCAACAGATCTTGCGTCAAATGGGTCAGGAAGTGCCTACCCCCAAACCGATTTTGGAGATCAATCCCGAGCACGAAATTTTCAGAAAGCTATTGATCAAGAACGACGAAGCGACGACCAAAGAGTTGGCCGTCGTGATACTGGACGAAGCCAAGATGGCGGCGGGTCTACCCGTCGACGATGTCAGCGATTTCAACAGCCGACTCAATCGACTGATCGCCAAAGCGATCTGACACGCCTTTTTTCGGGGTGATTCCCCGAAAAACTCTTTCTCTCCTTGATCCATCCCCATTTGCACGAATTCCCTGCGATCGCCCTTTTTGGACGAACGAGTACAAGAGCGAGGGTGATTTGACAATGCATTGGGTTTCGTTATACAATCGTCGTATATATGATTTCGTCGAATGGAGGTAGCTAAGATGGGTAAGAGATGGCTCTTTTTCGCGGTGGCACTGTTCGTGGGTGTCACATCGGCGATAGCGCAGGAGAAGGGGGGAGGGGAGGAGAATCTGATTCCTCCTCCACCCAAGGATGCGTTGAAATATACGATCAAGGTGGAGAAATTCGCCAACGAGTCCGGATGGTCCGGCCAGTGGCGGATCGGTCGCGGCATGACCACCGTAATGATCGATATGCTCAACAAATCGGGTTGGTTCATCGTATTGGGCGACAACGAAATGCGCGGTGCCGCGATGAAAGAGCAGGACTTCGCAGCCAGTGGCCGCGTGATCCATGGAAAAAGAACCCCGAAGATGGGACGGATGACCCCCGCGCAATTGATTTTGCGCGGTTCCATCACGAACGTGCAGGAGAGCGGTTCGATGCATGGGGGGATCAACATCATGGGGATCAACGTAGGCGGCGGTTCTCGGTCGGCGGAGATCAATTTCACGATCTATATCATCAATGCCGAGACGGGGCAGGTCGTCGCCTCCAAAAGTGTTGTGGGCAGATCGGGTGAGCGTGGATTCCGGCTCGGGTACTACGGTTCGGCGCTGGGAGGTTTGAGCGGCATGTTCGGTGGCACGGAAAAGGACAATGTGATGGAAGCTGCAGAAAATGCCATCGGCAAGGCGATCCGGTTCATGGTTCAACAGCTCGACAACATTCCCTGGGAGGGGACCGTGGTGTTGGTGAAGGGCAACAAGGTCATCATCAACCGAGGATCGCGGGAAGGTGTGAAACCGGGCAGGATCTTCAAGGTCGGAAGTGTCGAGCAGATCGTCGATCCAGATACCGGAGAGGTACTCGACAGTGAAATGACGGAAGTGGGCAGAGTCAAAGTGACGAAAGTGAAAAAGAAGATCTCGTATGCGGTGCCGATTGCAGGGGGCAAAAAGATACGACGGGGTATGAGTGTCTTTCCTTTGGACCGATAGAAGAGGAGGTGTAATATGAGAAAGGGTTTACGATGGCTTCTAGTTGCCGTTGCGTTCGCAGGGGTGCTATGGGCGACGGAGCCTTACCGTGTCGTCTTCGAAACGATCGACTGCAACGGAGAAACGGGACTTGCGACGGTGGAGATCGAGAGAATCTACAAAATCGAACCGGGTGACTGCACGATGCCCGGGCAACCAGGCGTTCACATCAAAAAGATGCTGGTAAAAAACGACAAAGGGAGTTTCGATATCTTCACTCTGCCTCCGAAGGAGGCGGAAGAGGTCATGAAGCAGGTCAAAGCCTTCATGAAAGCCAAACTCAAAAGCCTTGAGCAGTCTCAATCCATCATCGTCGAACACTGAGTACTAGAAAAATCGGCCCCGGGTCTATCCAACGGGTCGGGTCCGTGGAGGGTGAATATGTGGCGCCCTTTTTCGTAACGGTGGATCAGCTCTGCGCCGTGGCTGTCGTGATACTGGACGAAGCCAAGATGGCGGCGGGTCTACCCGTCGACGATGTCAGCGATTTCGACAGCCGACTCAATCGACTGATCGCCCGGGCTATCTAAGAAATTTCAGCCCTTTGACGATGAAGTGGTGTTTACCTCTGAGATAGCGATAGTCCAACTCGGCGCCATGTGCGTCGAGAATCGATGTGACGATATAGAGCCCCAATCCGAAATTGGCGGGCGAATGGGCTGCGTCGCCTTTGACGAAGGGTTCGACGATCTCACGGAAACTTCTTTCCAGCGGTTCGCCTCGATTGATCACTCTTATCTCCCCGTTTCGACAGCAAACCTCCACATGCTTCTTCTCGCCGTCCGGAGTGTATTTGATGGCATTGTCGATCAGATTCTTCAGAACGATCGTCATCATTTTGCAGTCCGCTTCGACGATGCACCGTTCGCACGAGAAGTCGATTGTCTGATCGAAGACGTCGACGAACAGGAGCATGGAAACGGCTTCGACCATCTTGGCCACGTCACACCGATCGTAGACGAGATCGAGGCTTTGAGACGTGATCATCTCCACCTCCGCCATCTCGGAGATGAGCTGCTCCATCCGATTGAACGCCCGTCTTAAAACCTGCTCCTCCTCCCCTTGCTCCATCAACGCCACACTGAGTTTTCCCTTCGTGATGGGAGTTTTCAACTCGTGCATGATGTTGCGCATGAAGAGGGTGCGAGCTTCTTTCATCGCCCGCATCTTCTTGGCGGCGATATCGAACTGGTTGGCGACGAAAGCGATTTCATCCTTCCCGTGCGAACGGGTGGAGACGTCCATGTGCCCCTCTCCGAAACGCTGGATCTGCTTGGCCAGTTTTTTCAATGGGCGGAGGCTACGAACCGTCGTCCAGTACAGCAGTACGAGAATCGCCAACATACTACCGAAAAGCAGATGAATCCAGCGTGGACGGTAGAATTCGATCGTGGAAGCGATGATCGTCGAGTGGTGGGGACCCACCAATTCATAGTAGAGTTTTCCGTCGTTTTGGTAGATACGTAGCCGGCCGTCCCTGATCCGTTCGGCGACGTTGGGAGGGAACGAAGAGGGGGGTGAAAGGAATAAGGGATGAAGTTTCGGCTTGATCGCATCCGGGTACTCCACGACTTCGTAACCGTATCGTTTGAACTCCTTGTCCTGATCGTCGGGCTCTTCAAGGATAATTTTACGGATTTGGGCTTCGTCTCGCAGGACTCTTCGTTCGATCTGATGCTGCTCTTGGGTTTTGAACTCCCGAAGGGTCATGTAATAAAAGGCGAGCAAAGCCGCCATCGTAAAGAGAAAGAAGAGGTTGAGCTTGAAAAAGATCGAGTGATGGTGAGGAACCATAAGGGTTACGGCGTGAATTTGTATCCCGCGCCACGGATGGAGTGGATATAGCGGGGTTGTTTGGGATTGTCACCCAGTTTGGCCCGGATACGGCTGATGATGACATCGATGGTTCGTTCGCTGCTCTCCCAGGAGATCGACTCGGCGTTGTTGGCCAGATAGTCACGGGTGAGGACCGAACCGGGATTGAGGAGAAAAAGGCGTAAAATTTCGTACTCCGCCGTCGTTAAATCCAATTTTTCACCTTTGAATTGAATCTGCATCCGTCCTTCATCCAGATCGAAATCGCTGTTTTCCGCTTGGAGCGTAGGGCGGTAGCGCCTGAGGACGGTTTGGATACGGGCCACCAATTCTCTCGGTTCGTAAGGTTTTGGCAAATAGTCGTCGGCACCGTACTCCAGGCCGATGATTTTATCCGTCAGATCGCTTCTGGCACTGGAGATGATGATGGGAATGTCGTAATCCTTGCGAATGAGTTTGCACAGTTCCAAGCCATCCATCTGAGGAAGCGTCAGGTCGAGAATGATGACATCGTAATGATCCAGTTCGAGGGCGTTGAGGGCCGCCTTGGGCGTTTCGACACTCTCCACTTTCATGCCGTATTGAGCGAGAAATTTCGTCAAGAGCGTGCTGATATCGATATCGTCTTCGATCATGAGAACGTTGATCATCTGCGGACCTTTTGGATGGTTTCGTCGCCGTTCGTTATCCGTTATTATACGCTATTTCGCTGGAAGTATCGGCTCGATCGATAGAGGCATGGTTTTCGTCGTGTTTGTGCTGTTGCATCGCAGCCCCGATGGTCAGTACGATCGCCGTCAGCATCGCCAAAATTCTAGCGAGCATCGTCATCTCCTATTCAAAACGATAGTACCATTATAAAAAGATGGGGTCAATCGTCTGTCAATCGAATGTTAACGAAAGTGAAGTTTTTCGAAAGAATGCCGCACCCAAAAGGCGCGGCATCTCGGAATCAGCAGGAGTAGGTAGATTTGAACTCGAAGGCGGTCGGGCGGGATTCGTCGGGCCAGATCTGCGTTTCGAACTTGTAATTTTTGTAGGTTTCGAGGAACTCCTCGGTCATGACCGGTTTGAGGAATTCGTTGTCTACGAGCATCGCTTCGATCGCTTCTCGGAGGGTGTGAGGCATCTGCTGGATACCTTTTTCACGGATTTCGTCGAGGCTCAGTTCGAAAAGGTCGATATCCATCGGGCCGACAGGCTCGTATCTGTTTTTGATGCCGTCGATACCGGCGAGCATCAGTGCGGTGAATGCGAGATAAGGGCATGAGCTGCTGTCGGGGAAACGGGTCTCGATCCGGGTCGATTTTTCGTTGGAGCCGTAAGGAATACGGATCGACGCGGAACGGTTCTGGCTGGAGTAGGTCAGAATGCTAGGCGCTTCGAAACCGGGAATCAGACGCTTGTAGCTGTTGGTCGTCGCGTTAGTGAAGGCTGCGACCGCTTTGGCATGCTTGAGGACACCCCCCATGTAGTGGCGAGCCGTTTCGCTGAGGTTGCCGTAGGTTCCTTCTTCGAAGAAGAGGTTTTTGCCGTCTTTCCAGATCGACTGGTGGACGTGCATACCGTTACCGTTGTCACCGAAAAGGGGCTTGGGCATGAATGTAGCCGTTTTGCCGTTGAGGTGAGCGACCATGCGAACGACATATTTATATTTTTGAACATTGTCGGCCGCTTCGATCAGGTTGCCGAATTTGACGCCGATTTCCCCTTGGGCTTGAGCCACTTCGTGGTGACCGAGAACCACTTCGAGACCGATCTCTTCGAGGACCTGCATCATCTCCGCACGCAGATCGACCATACTATCGGTTGGTGCGACGGGGAAATACCCTCCCTTGGTACGGGGTCGATGGCCGATGTTGCCGAAGTCGTCGTTGCGGCTCGGGTCGTTCCATTCACCCTCTTCACTGTCGACGCGATAGTAGCTTTCATTGATCTCGTCTTTGATCTGTACGTCGTCGAAGATGAAAAATTCGTTTTCAGGTCCGAAGTATGCGACATCACCGACACCACTCTCTTCGAGGTATTTGAGCGCTTTTTTGGCGATGGAACGGGGACATTTTTCGTAGAGTTGACCTTTGTAGATATCGTAGACGTCACAGAAGACGATGACGGTCGGATCGGCCGTGAATGGATCGAGGAACGCCGTCTCGATATCGGGTTTCAACAGCATGTCCGATTCGTTGATCGGCTGCCACGCCTCGATGGAGCTGCCGTCGAAAGGCAGACCGTTTTCGAGCATCCCTTTATCCAGTGCGCTCAGCATGTAGGTCAAGTGGTGCCATGCACCCTTTATGTCGGTGAAGCGAAGATCCACGAATTTGACGTTGTTGTCCGCACAGAATCGGAAGAATTCGTCGACGTTGTTGACAAATTTGCCCATTGTCTCTCCTTGGGAATTGATTGGAATATCAGGTATTGTAGCAAAAAGCGGTTGATGTCGTTTTGAATGGGTTGATCAAAAAATAATCAATCGACAAGATGTTACGATCGGGAGCTCAATCGTCCGTATCCATGGGACGAAGCGATTATGCTATGATTCAGCCATGATGAGAGTATTGATTGTCGTTTCGTTGATGATCGTATCGGTCGGGGCGGATAGTCTGGCGAAAGATGTCACCGTGGTGGATCGATGGCACGACGCCCTATCCAAGCAGGTAGCCGATGCGGGGGCGTGGCTCGATGAGAAACTCTATCGTCTGTTGGGTGGGGATCTTCCCGAGCGTCACCGAGCGAAGAGAACGTCGCTGCAAACGATCAGAGAGCGAGACGACATCTTTTTCCAAACACGAAAATATCTCGAAGAGACTTCCCGCACCTACATTCGCCTCAGAGGCGATTTGATCCAAGAAGAGGGTGGGCGAGCTACGTCGAAGTTTCGGGTACGTGCCCATTTGCCGCTCGATCGTACGCGTCGCCGTCTCCGCCTCTTTTTCGAAGATATCGACAACGACAACGCCGATCGGTTGATCAAAAAAAGCCCCGAGACGTTTTCGTCGACTCAAGCATCTCGTAACGAACCGAAATTCGGCCTCAACTATTTCGCACCGAGAGCGTGGGGGATAGATGCCAAATATTCCTTGGGGCTGAGTGGATTGCACCCCTATGTGCGTGCCCGCTACGGCAAACAATTTTCGATACGGGATTGGATCGTCGAGCCGGTACAGCATTTCGAATATTCGGAAAAATACGACTTTTCCGAAGGGACGTCTCTTTATTTCGACACGAAGCCCTACAAAAGCGTTCTGCTGCGTTTCGAACTTCATCGAGGCACACGTGCCCACGAAAAGGGTATGAATTACAGTGGGGGTGTGATACTGGCTCGGATGATGGGGACTCGTTCGGGAGTTCGTTATATGATGAACTTTTCAGGCAACACCGAGTATACCTATACCCCAGCCGGCAATACCGATCGAACGCGCTATACCGCACCCAACGCCTATACGGCGGCTTTTGGGTTTCGCAGAACGATCGGGCGCCGTTGGCTC
>CAZORY010000018.1:15455-17180 GCA_964582435.1 uncultured Campylobacterales bacterium | reverse complement strand
CGATCTTTGAGCAGGTATCGATCGTAAAGGGTGCGTATCCCGAGGTAGGTGAACTGCAGGTCCCTTCGAGGGTCGATGTAATCGTTGAGGTCGTCCAAATCATACTTCTCTTTCAATCCCAAGACGATTCGTCCCTCTTTCTCGCCCCGCTCGAAATAATCCCGCAGATGGTCGTAGCCGGTAAAGCCTGTCACTTTGTGATAGAGATCGTAAAGGAAAAGGCGGGCGGCGACGAAAGTCCAATTGGGCCTGTCCACGTCGATTTTGTCTACCGCCGTTTTGATCAACGTCTCCTGTATTTCAGCCGTGGTGATGCGATCTCGAAACTGTATCTTCGCATCCACTTCCAGCTCGCTTTGACTGACACCTTCCAACCCTTCGACGGCGGCGGATGTATATTTCTGGATTTTGGTGATATCGAGTGGCTCGGCGCGGCCATTTCGTTTGATGACTGTCAATACTCCCAATGACATCTGTTACTCCCCTTTTGTTTCAATCGTTGAAAACGCGTGCGAAGATGCGGTCGACGTTTTTGGTGTAATACCCGTAATCGAAACATTCCCGTATCTCTTCTTCGCTCAATTTTTCCCGTAGCTCTTCGTCGGCCAGAAGATATTGGAGATAGAGACTTTCACCTTTATCGTTGAGAGCCGGCTTGCCTTGCTGTAGATCCTCCCAAACTTTCATGGCGTTGCGTTGGACGATTTTGTAGGCGTCTTCTCGTGTGACGCCCCGTTTAGGTAGCTCGAGCAGCACTCGCTGTGAAAAGACGAGACCGCCGGTAAGGTTGAGGTTTTTCATCATGTTTTCAGGGTAGACGACCAATTTGTCCAGCAAGCCGTTCAAACGCATCAACATGAAATCCGCCGTGATGAAACCGTCGGGCAGGATGAAGCGTTCGACGGAGCTGTGGCTGATGTCCCGTTCGTGCCAAAGGGCGACATTCTCCATCGCCGGCATGCAGTAGCTCCGTACCATCCGCGCCAAGCCCGTGAGATTTTCGCTAAGGACCGGATTGCGTTTATGGGGCATGGCCGAACTTCCCTTCTGGCCTTTGTGAAAATACTCTTCGCACTCGTAGACCTCGGTGCGCTGAAAATGGCGAATGTTGACGGCGATCTTCTCGACGCTGGAGGCTAGGAGGGCCAGTGCGCTCATCAGTCTGGCGTAACGATCCCGTTGCACGACTTGATTGGAGACGGGCGCTGGTTTGAGACCCAGTTCTTCGCAGACATACTCTTCCAGCTCCATCGGTGCATGGGCGAAATTACCCATGGCGCCACTCACTTTGCCGACGTTGACGACTTCGAACGTCTGTTTGAGATTTTCCAAGTGGCGTTTCATTTCGTCGTACCAGATCGCCAAAACCAACCCGAAGGTGATCGGTTCGCCATGGATGCCGTGGCTGCGTCCAACCATGAGGGTCATCTTGTGTTCCATCGCCCGCCGTTTGATCGTCGCCATCACCTTTTCGACATCCTCGATGATCAACTTCAAACTATCTCGCATCTGGAGTGCGACGGCGGTGTCGATCGTGTCGGAGCTGGTCATGCCGTAGTGCACCCACCTACTCTCCTCGCCCAAACTTTCGGCGACGGAGGTCAAGAAGGCGATAACGTCATGGCGTGTCTCTTTTTCGATCTCGTCGATCCTGTCGATATCGAATGTCGCGTTCTCTTCGATTTTTTTCGCATCTTCGTCGGGAATGAGCCCCAATCTGTTCCA
>CAZORY010000018.1:0-15445 GCA_964582435.1 uncultured Campylobacterales bacterium | reverse complement strand
TGCCTTGACGGCTGCGATCTCTACATCAAGCCAGGCTTGATATTTGGCCTGCATCGTCCATTTGGATTTCATCTCTTCACGGGCATACCGTTCTACCATCACCATCCTTTTTTCATGAAAATCTCGTTCTAAAATAGTAAGATTTTATAGAAGAATGTGTTAAAAAGAGGTAAAAATTTTAGGGTCGATCATCAATGGATCCTTTGGTGGATATTCCAAAGAGGACCGGCCCATTGACAGGAGCACCATGGCATTCGTCAGCCGATCCTATACTCTAAAAGAATCGATGCCGGCATTTCTTTTTCTGATACGCACCCTTGGTGTCACCCAGGCCGAAGCGCAAAAAATCGTTGCGACGGGTCGACTCAGAGTCAACGGTGAAACTTTTTCAGAAAGCGGAGTTCCCATCGCCGGTGACATCGAGGTCAAGATGTTCGTCCCTGAGGGACGTGGTGTCTCTCCTGTTTTCGAAACGCCAGATTTCGCTTTGTTCGATAAACCCAGCGGCATTTTGGTCCATCCAACGACTCATCGAACCCCCTACTCCATGCTCGATGAAATTCGTTGTCGTTATGGCGACAAAGCCAATGCTATTCATCGCATCGATATGGAGACGAGCGGACTTCTGCTGGCCAGTCGAAACAAAAAGGCCGAACGACGATTGAAAACTCTTTTCGAACGACGACTTGTCAAGAAGAGTTATCTAGCTTGGGTGCGTGGGCGGATCGATGCACCGTTCGACGTCAATGCGCCATTGATACAAAACAACGACTTTTCCACCATCAAACTCAAAATGCTCGTTTCGGACTACGGTAAACCGGCAAGGACGCATTTTGTACCTTTGGAGTACGATCCCCTTCACGACGCTACCCTGATCAGAGCGTTTCCTCTTACCGGAAGACAGCATCAAATACGGGTCCATTTGTTTCACGTGAAACATTCCATTTTGGGTGATCCGATATACGGTGTGCCGACCGATATAGCGATACAATATCTAGACAAAGTGTTGACAAAGGAGAAAAGACGCTTCTATATGGGAGCCGATAGGTTGTTGCTGCATGCCCAGTCGTTAGCTTTCGAATATGATGGCACACTCTTCAAGTTGGAGTCGAGGTTCGATTTCGAAGCACTCAAAAAGTCGATCGTGCCACCCTCCCAACGGTACGACATCGATCGATAAAAGAGTGTGTCAACGGGGGAGTCTCAAGGTCAGTCCTCTTTGTTGGCGAGAATGAATCCACCCACGCCAATGACAACTACCAACAGGAGAAAGAGGATCATCCCGTAATCAAGATATGTCATCGTTCATCTCCATTGTTCCATCCGTCAAACGCTTCTCGCGCAGCTGTCCACACGCTGCACTGATATCCAACCCTTTAGATTCTCGTATCGTACAAAGAACCCCTTTGCTCAATAGATAGTCTTGAAAGGCTTTCATCGTGTCAGGCTCAGGACGCTGAAAGTTCGTTCCGGGATAGGGATTGAAATAGATCAAATTGACTTTCGCTTTGATACCATGAAGCAACTTGATCAGTTTTTTGGCACTGGCGATGTCGTCGTTGACATCTTTGATGACAAGATATTCGAACATGACACGTTTGCGTGTATTCACGGGAAAAGCTTTGACGGCTTCGATGATCGAAGCGATATTGTACGCTTTGTTCATCGGGATGAGTTGCTCGCGTAAAGCGTCATCCACCGCATGAAGACTGATGGCCAGCTGTACGCCAAGCTCCATTGCACCAAGTTTTTTTATCTTTGTGCTGATTCCACTGGTGGAGACCGTTTGTCGTTTGGGTGAAATACTCAATCCATTTTCATTGGCAAAGATCTTGATGGCTTTGGCAAGATTTTCCAAGTTGTCGAGCGGCTCCCCCATTCCCATATACACGATGTTGACACGGCGATTGCTGGCAATGTGTCGATCCTTCTTGATCGCCAACACTTGTCCGACGATTTCTCCTGGTGTCAAGTTTCGGATAAAGCCTCCTTTGGCCGTCAAGCAGAAGGCACACCCTACTTTACAACCGACTTGACTCGATACGCAAATTGTATATTTGGCATGATGGAGGAGTTCACCTTTTTCGTCATAGATGGCGTCTTTCATTTTCAAAAGGACCGCTTCGACCGTATGACCGTCGTGGAGTTCGAAAAGATATTTGATGCTACCGTCTTCACTCTTCTCTTTTTTTACAATATGTAAGGGTGATATGACGAACTGTTCATCTAACGTTTGACGGAGTGTCTTGGGCAGATTGGCCATCGCATCGAAACTCTCAACATGTTGTTGATAGATCCAGTTGTAAATCTGCTTGGCCCTGAATTTGGGTGGGAACATCTCTTCAAGTTCGGATTGGGTATAGTCAAGAATGGATGGCTTCAAGGTTCGGAATCCTTTCTTGTAAATAGAACGTCAACTTTTGCATTCCTTCCAATCGATGGGTCATGAAATCGTCGTGGGCATTTTCGTCGCAATAATTGGTGACAACGAAAATGCCACCGCATGGAATGCCAAACTGCTGAGCGACGTGCATGACGGCGTAAAATTCCATATTCTCCAATCCTATGCCAAGTCGATTGAATCTTTTGGCGACATTCATGTCCGTTGTAATGTAGTTGCTTGAGTTGACGATGACGGGATGCTTCGAATGGGCGATCGTTTCCAGAGGTGTTTCACGTGAAACATCGGGATCGGAAACGATGAGATTGTTCGGCAGCGGCGTATAACTCTTTTTTAGCAGGTAGGAGAGCTCGATTTGGCTGGCCGCTTTCGATTCGACGATGTCCAGCGGTCTGTAGTGACCGTAGCTACCGGCCGTTCCGATAAAAAGAAAGAACTCTGGCGGAGTCATCATCGCGAGTCGCGTGCAATTGGCGGCGGCGGCACAGAGCCCGATTCCGATCGGGGTGGCGTATGGAAAGGTTTCGATATCACCCGCACAAAGTATCATAACCGAACCGGGATGCCGTTGTCGCAAAGGTAGCGTTTGAGATCGAGTATTTCGATCTCTTTGAAGTGGAAGATCGAAGCCGCCAGCGCCGCATCGGCACCGGCTTCGAACGCCTCTTTGATATGTGCCATCGTACCTGCTCCCCCACTGGCGATGACGGGAACGTTGACGGCCGTCCCGATGGCGTGATTGAGTGCGTTGTCGTAGCCTGCCTTGGTGCCGTCGGCATCCATGGAGGTAAGAAGAATTTCGCCCGCACCACGATCTACGACCTCTTTGGCCCATGCGACGGCATCGATACCGGTGTCGATACGACCGCCGTTGATATAGACGTGCCATTGTCCCGGGCCCACATTTTTGGCGTCGATGGCGACGACGATACATTGGGAACCGAAACGTTTGGCCCCTTCGTCGATGAAGTCGGGTCGTTTGATCGCCGCGGAGTTGATGCTGACTTTGTCGCAACCGACATTCAACAGGGCGTAGATGTCGTCGAGCTTGCGGATTCCGCCACCGACGGTGAGGGGAATGAAAATCTCTTTCGCGACCTCTTCGACGATATGCACGATCGTATCGCGGTTTTCATGGCTGGCCGTGATATCGAGAAAAGTGATCTCGTCAGCCCCCTCTTCGTTGTAACGTTTGGCGACTTCGACAGGATCACCGGCATCTTTGAGTCCGACGAAGTTGACGCCTTTGACGACACGCCCATCTTTGACATCGAGGCAAGGAATGATACGTTTGGCGAATGTTTCGAGTGACACTTTCTGTTTACGCTCCTATCCAAGGTCGATCCGGCGACGCTAGAAGATACGGCAGCGGATCCGGGTATAATGGTGCCATTATATCGCATTCACTGCCTCGGTGGTTCAAGCGTTAAGATTTTCTTTATTTTGTAAACAATATTTAAGAAAAGTTTCAGTATGATTGAACGAAATTCAAATCGAAAAGATGCGTTGAAAGCCAAAAAGAGATTTGGTCAAAATTTTTTGAAAGATGAAGTTGTTCTACACAAAATCATCCAATCGATGCCCAACGACGATCGAAGAGTCGTGGAGATTGGGCCTGGGTTAGGTGATTTGACCAGATATCTGGTCGAGAAAAAGGATGTCACCGCTTTCGAGGTGGACCAAGACTTATGTGAACATCTACGTCGACGTTTCGCCGACGCCATCGGTCGTGACAAATTGTCGTTGAAGTGTGGAGATGTTCTACGTCACTGGGAGCAGGAGAGTTTGGAGCGTCGGCCCTATCATTTGGTCGCCAATCTCCCCTACTATATCGCCACGAACATCGTTTTGCGTGCGTTGAAAGACCCCTACTGCCAGAGTTTGGTGGTTATGGTTCAAAAGGAAGTGGCCGAAAAGTTCGCTGCCCATCCCGGGCAAAAAAATTTTTCGGCTCTCTCGGTTTTGGCGCAGAGTGTCGGAGAGGTCGTGTCGCTGTTCGATGTGCCACCGGAGGCTTTCGTGCCTGCGCCCAAAGTGGTCTCTTCGGTCCTGCGCATCGTCAAGGCTACTAGCTTGAATGACGAAGGCTTCGAAGATTTCCTGAGAAAGGCGTTCGCTCAGCCACGCAAAACGTTGGCGAAAAACCTCTCGTCAGGCTTCGATAGAGCCGATGTGGCGAAAGCATTGCAAACCTGTGGCTTGCAATCCTCGGTCCGACCCCACGAAGTGGCGACATCCCTCTATCACCACCTATACGAAATTTTGAATCAAAAAGGTGATATGGATGGAAGAGAAAAAACCTCAGGACAACCATCAAGAAAAACGACAAAACGATAATCGAAAGAGCGGCAACCGACCTGCCAACGACAAGCAGGGGGGCCAAGAGGGCGGACAACCTCGTCATCGCCGTCCGAAAAAACCACGCAACAATCCCCAGAACGAAAAAAAGCACTCAGGCAATCAGCCCAATTCCTCTTCATCGGGGGAGAGTAGCAAAAGCGGCGGTCCAAACAAACACCGATCCGGACAGCGAAGCGGCAATCGCGGTCGAGGAGGCCAAAGAGGCCGCGGTCGCGGCAACGGACGCAATCCCGAATCCCACTACAAAACACCGGCCAACGTCAAACGAAGCGAAGATGGTATCTATACCGATATCAACCAAGCGATCGCCGCCAACAAAGCGGTCCATGCAGAGCGGCTCGATACGGCGGCGAAAATCGATCTGAACAACAAAGCCAAAGTGCGCTTCACGCCTCTGGGCGGGCTGGGTGAGATCGGTGGCAATATGGCGGTCTTGGAGACCGAAAACAGTGCCATCGTCATCGACGTCGGGATGAGTTTTCCGACCGAAGAGATGCACGGTGTCGATATTTTGGTACCCGATTTCAGTTATCTGCATGCGATCAAGGACAAAATCGACGGGATCGTCATCACCCACGCGCACGAGGATCACATCGGGGCGGTACCCTATCTTTTCAAAGAGTTGAAATTCCCGATCTACGGAACACCTCTGCCTCTTGGCATGATCGCCAACAAGTTCGACGAGCATGGACTCAAAAACGATAAAGAGAAGTATTTTCGATATGTGGAGAAACGTAAGCCGATCAAGATCGGGGATTTCGAAGTGGAGTGGCTCCATATGACCCACTCCATCATCGACGCTTCGTCGCTGGCGATACGTACCCCTGCCGGCATCATCTTCCATACCGGTGACTTCAAGATCGACCATACGCCGGTGGATGGCTATCCCGCCGATTTGCACCGTATCGCCAAGTATGGCGAAGAGGGGGTGCTTTGTTTACTCTCGGATAGTACCAATTCCCACAAACCGGGAATTACGAAGAGTGAAAGGACGGTCGGTCCAACCTTCGACCAACTCTTCGCCAAAGCCAAAGGGCGGGTCATCATGTCCACCTTCTCTTCGAATATCCACAGGGTCTATCAAGCGATCGAGCACGGTCTCAAATATGGCCGAAAAGTGGCGGTCATCGGTCGTTCGATGGAACGCAATCTCGAGACGGCTCGGCAGCTTGGCTATATCGACCTACCGGAGGATATTTTCATCGACGCCCATGAAGTGGTTCGATATAGCGACAACGAAGTGTTGATCGTCACGACCGGTAGTCAAGGAGAGCCGATGAGTGCGCTGTATCGCATGGCGACCGACGAGCACCGTCATATCAAGATCAAGCCCTCCGATACAGTCATCATCTCCGCGAAAGCGATTCCCGGCAACGAAGGGAGCGTTTCTCGCGTCATGAACCATCTTATGCGTGCCGGTGCGACGGTCGCCTATCAGGATTTCAGTGAAATTCATGTCTCCGGTCACGCCGCGCAGGAGGAGCAGAAGTTGATGCTGCGCCTGGTCAAGCCCAAATTTTTCCTGCCGGTACACGGAGAGTACAACCATATCGCTCGGCATGCCAAAACCGCCGTCGATTGCGGCGTGGACGAGCGGAATATCTTGCTGATGAGCGATGGAGACCAGGTGGAGATCACGCCGCGCTATCTCAAAAAGGTCAAGACCGTCAAAACGGGAAAAACCTACATCGACAATCAGGCCAATGCCGAAATCGAAAACGACATCGTGCTCGATCGACAGAAGTTGGCGACGGAGGGCATCATCATGATCGTCGCTCAGATCGACCAGCGGACCCATAAGCTCGTGGGTCATCCTAAAGTGAGCGCTTACGGACTCGTCGCCGACAAGGACGATCGTAAGTTCTCCAAAGAGGTCGAAGCGATCATCGAAACCTATATGATGCACCAAAAAGATACGGAAAATCTGGACGCCAGGACGATCGAAAACGACATTCGCCAGGCGGTGCGTAAGCATGTGTTGCGTAAAATGAAACGCTATCCTCTTATCGTACCGACCGTTTACGTCGTATGAATCCCGTCGCACAGGCCAAAGAAGTTCTTCGTATCGAAGCGGAGGCCCTGATCGGTGCTCGTGATCGGTTGGACGAGAGATTTGCCGAAGCGGTCGAGAAGATCTATGCCACCAAAGGCAAATGTATCGTCACCGGTGTCGGCAAATCGGGCCTGATCGGCGCCAAAATCGCCGCGACGTTCGCCAGTACCGGGACGCCCAGTTTCTTCATCCATCCGACCGAAGCCCTGCATGGGGATTTGGGAATGATCGGGCCCGATGATTGTGTCTTGGCGATCAGTTACAGCGGGGAGAGCGAGGAGTTGATCCGTATTCTGCCTCATCTCAAACGGTTCGACATTCCTTTGATCGCGATGGCGGGTGATGAGGCTTCGACCCTGGCGAACTATGGAGACGTCTTTCTCTCTATCGCCGTGGAAAAGGAAGCGTGTCCTTTGGGAGCCGCACCGACAGCCTCGACGACGCTCACGTTGGCGTTGGGTGATGCGCTGGCGGTGGCATTGATGAAAAAACGGGGTTTCAAGGCCGAAGATTTTGCATCGTTTCATCCGGGCGGTACGCTTGGCAAGCGACTTTTCATCAAGATTTCGGATTTGATGCGTCGTGAGCACCTGCCGATCGTTTCGCCCGATACACCTCTTAAGGAGGCTATTGTCGTGATGAGCGAAGGACGGCTGGGCAATGTATTGCTGGCGGATGCGCAGAAGAGGCTCGTGGGCGTATTGAGCGATGGAGATCTCCGTCGGGCCCTGATGCAGCGACATTTTTCGATCGAAGCACCGGCGGCCGACTATGCCAACCTCTCCCCGAAAACCTGCCAAAATCCCAAGATGCTTGCCGCCGATGCCCTGGCTTTTATCGAAGAGCACAAGATTCAGCTTCTTCCTATTCTCGATAGCTCCGGTCGTATCGAAGGCGTTCTGCATCTACACGATCTGGTGGAAGCGGGAATCAAACGATGAAAAAGAGCTTAGCGAAAGAGATGATCCGTTTGAACAAGTTTCTCTCTCACAATACCCCCTACTCTCGTCGAGAAGCCGACCGACTCATTCAAGAAGGTCAGGTCAAGATCGATGGAAAGGTCGTCACCGATTTGGCGACGAAAGTGACCGGGGAGGAGAAGATCACCCTCAAAGGCCGACCGGTTCGTCCAAAACCCTTGCATGAGATGACGGTCATCGCCTACCATAAGCCCAAAGGGGAGTTGGTGACCAAAAAAGATCCCCAAGGCCGAAAGACGATCTACGATAGTTTGCCCAAAAAGTTCGCTCATTTCGTGCCTGTCGGGCGGCTCGACTTCGCCAGTGAAGGATTGTTGTTATTGACCGATTCCCCCAAAGTGGCCGATTTGCTGATGCGAAGCAATCTGGAAAGAGTGTACAACCTCAAGATCAGAGGTTCGATCACGCCGGCGATGGAGAGAGCGATGCAGGAGGGAATCAAAATCCGCGGCAAAAAAGGTGCGCATGAAAAGAGCGAAATCGAAGAGATGACTTTCGCACCCTTTTTCGCGTATCAAATCCTCAAAAACGAGTCCAACTACTCGAAAATCCGCGTGGCGATCGGAGAGGGAAAAAATAGGGAGCTACGACGCTTTTTCGCCTATTTCGATCGGGAAGTGCTCGACTTGCATCGGGTGAGTTTCGGCGGCATCTCTCTCAACAACCTCCCCAAAGGCAAAAGCCGTTATCTGATCCAAAAAGAGTACGACGATCTGCACGATTTCATTCGTGCACAGCAGAATTTTGAAAAGGAGAGTGACATATGATGGAGTTGACGATAAGCTCCCGCCATACGTCGGAGATGATCGATATCACCGAAGATGTGCGTGAAGCGGTGATCAAAAAAGGGATCAAGAGTGGTTTGGTCGCGGTTTTCACGCCGCATACGACGGCGAGTATCGTCCTTTTCGAAAACATCGACCCCAAACTTCGCCGAGATTTTCTCGAAGCCCTGGGCCGTATCGCACCCAGTGGGCATAGCTACCACCACCAGGGAGAAAACGCCGCGGCTCATATCAAGTCGGCGATTTGTGGCGCTCGAGTGGTCGTTCCGATGAAGAGTGCCAAACTGATGCTCGGCGAATGGCAGGGGATTTTCCTTTGCGAATTCGACGGTCCCCGAGAGCGTAAGGTGATCGTTCAAGTCGTCGATGGCTAACTACGCCCTACTCTATCGTCCCAAAACGTTGGACGAGTTCGTCGGTCAAGCGCATCTGCTGGATCCCGGCGCCCCGCTCAGGAGCCTGATCGAAAAAGAGGCACTTCAGCACAGTTTCTTCTACGGCCCGCCAGGCGTGGGCAAAACCACCCTGGCCAGGATCGTCGCCGATCGCCTGGAGCGCCCCTTTTACGAACTCAACGCCACGACGCTCAAAGTGGACGAACTTCGTGCCATCTTCAAACGCTACGCGCAAGCTCTCCAAAAACCGTTGATTTTCATCGACGAAGTCCATCGACTCAGTAAAACCCAGCAAGAGGTGCTGCTACCGTTCATGGAGCGTTACGACGCACTGATTGTCGGAGCGTCGACCGAAAATCCCTATTTCGTTTTGACGGCGGCGATGCGCTCACGATCGTTGCTCTTCGAATTCAAACCTTTAGGCGCCGAGGATTTGCGTAGGATGCTAGATCGTGTCGTCGACAAAGAGTCGCTCTCACTTGACGAGGCGGCGAAAGCCTACCTGATCCGAAGCAGCGGCGGTGATATGCGAGCGATGCTCAATCTTCTCGAGGCCGCGGCGAACGTAGCCGATAGGATCGACGAAACGCTTCTAAGGAGTCTACGCCCTTCGGCGTTGCATGACGGAAGCAATAGCGCCGACACCCATTACAACCTCGTCAGTGCGATGATCAAAAGTATGCGGGGCAGCGATATCGATGCGGCGCTTTATTGGATGGCGAGATTGATCGTCGGCGGCGAACCCCCCGAATTCATCGCACGGCGCATGGTGATTTTCGCAAGCGAAGATATCGGCAACGCCAATCCCAACGCTCTCAATCTTGCCGTCTCGACGATGGAAGCGGTGCGTCGTATCGGGTATCCCGAAGCACGGATCATTCTCGCCCAGTCTCTTGTCTATCTCACCGCTTCTCCCAAATCCAATGCCGCCTATCGAGCGATCGATCGGGCGATCGAAACCGTCGAACGAGGTGAGCTTCAAAGCGTTCCCAAACATTTACGAAGTCCCGACCATCCAGGCTATCTCTATCCTCACGATTTCGGTGGCTGGGTCGCGCAGGATTACTTGGATAGACCGCTACGTTTCTATGAATCGAGAGGTATCGCCTACGAGAAGCGCCTGGATGAGTGGCTCGAGAAAATCAAGGCTGGATCCAGATGATGCCGGCGAAACGACCCGTCACTCCCTCTTTGCGATAGGAGAAGTAGTTTTTGTCGCAACCGGTGCAGATGGGGCTGATATGAATACGATCGGATGGGACGCCCAGGCGCTGGAGTGTGTCGCGATTGATGGCTGGAAGATCGAGGTAACGACCGTTCACATAAGCTGGACCAAAGCGTTCGGTGGCTAGGCGAGCGAGTAGGGGGCTCACTTCGTAGCAGCAGGCATGGATCGATGGTCCGAGCCACACCCTCATTCCATCGGGATCGCTACCGAAACGCTCACCCATCGTCGTGATCGCTTTGGCGGCGATGCCCAGCATCGTCCCATTGCGTCCGGCGTGGACGGCCGCGATCACCCCGCGACGCTCGTCCGCTATCAGGATCGGGATACAATCGGCCACCATCACCGCCAGCGCGAGGCCGGGGCGATCGGTGACGATTCCGTCGCAAGCGGGGATCGTATCGGGTGAAGGCGTATCGACGGTGACGATACGATCGCCATGGACCTGATCCATCCAGACTGTGGGTGGGATCTTATGACGCTTACACAGTCGTTGGCGGTTGTAGGTGACGATCGCAGGTTGATCACCTGTATGGTAGGCTAGGTTGAGGGAACGATAGGGGCGAGGGCTCGCTCCACCGTGGCGATCGGTGAAAAGGTGATGCACCCTCACAAAGCCTTGGCTCCCTTGAGGGTGAATCGTAACTGTTCGAAAGGGCCGTCGGCAAGTTGCCATGTTTCGGCCGCCGTCTGAGGCATGGCGAAATCGCCTGTTCGGCGATAGGGACCGAAAGCGATCGACCAGGGTAGATGCTGGATGCCTTGTCTGTTTTTCAGAACCCTCTCTGTGCTGGAAGCCGCCGTGATACGCCCTTGATCGTCCAGGGTAAAGGTGACGGTGGCGCTAAGATGGCCGTCGTGGATCGTCGCACGCAGCGTGTGAGGATCGACCGTTTGGCAGGTGACGGAGGGCGAGGCGAGTAGTAGTGGATTGAAGGGGGCGTAGGCCAGCAGCCTCGCCAGTTCCGATCGAGCGAACGCCTCGTCGCGGATTTCACCGGTAGGAACGATGCCAAAGAGCATCGTCTTCAGCGCCGCCCGACCATCGTGGTAGGTTTCGAGGGCGTTGAAAGTGATCAGTGGATTGGGATCTAGCGTCATGGCCCAAAGCCAATCGGGTGAAGGACGCAATAGGGAAAGGGCATGTATGGCGATAGGCTTGGAAGCGGGTTTTTTGCGATAAGTCCCCTCGATTTCGATCACGACCGTCTTGTAAGGTTTGGCACCGATCGATTGTAAAAAACGTTCGACGGATGGGCTGGAGGTATGGGTGATATCGAAAGTGGTGGCGTTTTGATCGGCGAAAGCTTTGGCGAGTCCTTGGAACGTGGCGTTGAAGCTTGCCTTGCCATACCAGACGAAGCCCACATTGAGCGCGATGAGCAGCGAGAGAACGATCAGCGCTTTTTTCAATATCGGTGGCAAATGGTTTCCTTTTTTCGCGTCATTATAGCAAAGGTGCTCTACGATTAACCTGCCGTTTACCATTCGTTGGAGTGGGTTTACTTTGCGTATCCTACAATACGAGTAACCATTCGGAGTGCGGATGGTGAAGGATCTCATGCAAACCCTATGCCGAGCGAATGACATTCTTACTCCCTTGTGAGGCGCCTTGTGTGGGGCGCCGGTCATACTGCCTCCTTTCCAACGAAACGTCTCGATGCATAGGGTTTGGACGAGGACCGTCATCGTTGAATCTTAAAACCTGTCTCAAAAAGTCTTTCCCACGTGATGGGATCTTTCCACCTCGATCGGCCAATCGATGATCAAGGCTTTTTGAAACGGGTTTTGAGCCCGAAAATATGAAGAATATTCATAAAAACGAATAAGATTCAATAAAGGAGAAAACATGAAAAGAACGATGTGGCTCTCTTTCGCCGTGGCGACCACTCTGTTGGCGGCGAACGTCCATTTCAAGGAGGCACCAAGCGCCCAACGGGTGATGCCCGAAAGCGGAAAGATCCTCTCTTTCAATCAGGCCATTTCTCAAGCGAGCCGATGTGTCGTCAACATTTCGACGAAAAAGAAGATCAAGCAGAATATCCCTCCTGCATTCATGGATCCTTTCTTTCGGCAATTTTTCAATATGCCTTACGGTCGTATGATGCCAAGAGAGCGGATCCAAAGAGCGTTGGGTTCCGGCGTCATCGTCACAAGCGATGGGTATATTCTGACCAACAATCATGTGGTCGACGGTGCGGATGAGGTGCATGTGACGATTCCTGGAGGCACCAAGGAGTACACGGCCAAAATCGTCGGGACCGATCCCAAGACCGATATCGCCGTCATCAAAATCGACGCCAAAGATCTTCCCGCCATCAGGATGGGTGATTCCGACAAACTCAAAACGGGGGACCTGGTTTTCGCGATCGGCAATCCCTTCGGTGTGGGCGAGAGTGTCACGCAAGGGATCATCTCGGCCCTCGGCAAAGATAGCGTGGGGATCAATCAGTACGAAAACTTCATCCAGACCGATGCGGCGATCAACCCGGGCAACAGTGGCGGTGCGCTGGTGGATAGTCGCGGCGTGTTGATCGGAATCAACAGCGCCATCATCACCCGTAGCGGCGCCAGCAACGGTATCGGTTTCGCCATTCCGGTCAATATGGTCAAACGGGTGGCGATGCAATTGATCGAGCATGGTAAAGTCGAATACGGATACCTAGGGGTGAGTATCAGCGATTTGACGGCCGACCTTCGTAAAGTCTACCGTCACGACAAAGGGGCGGTGGTACTCAATGTCGACGACGATACGCCGGCTAAAAAAGCGGGTTTGAAACGGGGCGATCTGATCGTCCAAGTCGATGATACGAAGATCGAGGATGCCAGCGATCTGAAAAACACGATCGGTTCGTTGCCTCCCGGTAAAAAGGTGACACTGACGATCGAACGCAACGGCCAAACGAAAAAGGTGACGGTGACGTTGGCCAAATTTCCGGATCGTCGGATTTCACCGACGGGCGACGAAGGGATGATCGAAGGGATGACTCTTCAAAATCTCTCACCGCAAATTCGTCGTCAGTTGGGTATTCCAGACGATATCGAAGGGGTTTTCGTCTCCCAGGTCAAGGAGGGAAGTGCCGCCGATAAAGCGGGATTTATGCCTGGAGACATTATTATTCAGATCGAAGATACGATGATCAAACGCGTGAGCGATGTCGAGAAAGCGCTCAAGCGGTATCCCGGCAAGAAACGGGTCTATATCAATCGAAGGGGTATGATCCGCATTCTGGTCGTCGAATGAGGAAATAGATTATGGTCAAAGTCCTGATGATCGAGGATGATGAAGAGCTCGCCGAAATATTGAGCGAATATCTCCAGAAATTCAATATCGATGTCGTCTCCGTTCCCGACCCTTTTTTGGGACTGAGCGAATTGGAGACGGAGAAATTCGATCTCGTGATCCTCGATTTGACGCTACCGGGGATGGATGGGCTGGAAGTGTGCGAACAGATACGTAAACAAACCGATGTACCCATCATCATCTCCTCGGCCAGGAACGATATCACCGATAAGATCGTGGGATTGGAAAAGGGGGCCGACGACTATCTGCCCAAACCCTACGATCCCAGGGAGCTGGTGGCGCGGATCAAGACGATTTTGCGTCGTATCGGACGTGACAAAGAGGATGGGAGCGGCAAGAAAGCGGAACTCTATCTCGACGAAACGACCAAAATGATCTATCTGCATGGCCAGCCCCTCAATTTGACGGCGGCTGAGTACGGCATCCTCTCCTATCTGCTGCAACATGCCAACGAAGTGGTTTCGCGGGAAGATCTGATCTACAATGTCGATGCGGTTCACGAAGAGAGCTCGCTCAAAAGTATCGACGTCATCATCAGCCGTATTCGCCACAAGTTGGGCGACAATCCCAAAAACCCCCGCTTTATCCGTTCGGTTCGCGGACTGGGTTATCGCCTGACGCCATGAGGAGACCCTTCTTGTGAGACGAGTCTCCATATTCGTCTTTATCGCCGCCATTTTCGCGATCGCTTTTTTGGCGGCGGGAACCGCCTTTTACTTCTACAGCGTCAACGATCGTTTTCGACACAATCAAATGGTGGTACAGCGCAATATTCTTTTCGCGCAAAACGTCCTTTTGCGGGTCGAGCGGGGCGATACCGTCTTCGATATCGCCGAGATGGCGAAGAAGTTCGAAATGAAGTGGATCTTGGACAAAGAGGAGGGCAAATCGCTCCTCATGGGGGCCAAATTGCTAGGTCGCCAGCCTACGCCGTCGGGTTTCATCGATATGCTCAAAAAGGGTGATCGTATTTTCGTTTTGGTCAACGCCAGGGGGTTGGTCATCCTGTTCGAAGATATGAAATTCAAACCCTACGACCCAACGATCGTATGGATCTATTTCGGCTTGACGGCACTGGTGATGGGGCTCATTTTTTGGGCGATTTGGTTCAAACTTCGACCTTTGAAGTATCTCCAGCGATGTATCAGAAAATTTGGCGAAGGTGAACTGCAGATCCACTGTAAAATCGACGGCAGCGACGAGATCGCCCAGGTCTCCCAGGCCATCGACGAAGCGATCGGCCGGATACGCACCTTGATCCAATCGCGCAACCTTTTTATTCGCAATATCATGCACGAGCTCAAAACCCCTCTGACGAAAGGATTGCTCACGCTGCAAATGTTGCCGGAAGGAAAGCAAAAGGAGCGGCTCGAGCGAATCTTCATGCGATTAGATAGCACGATCAGCGAATTTGGAACGATCGAACAGCTTAGCAGCGGTCGCTTTCCCCTCAAAATCCGCCCCATCGTCATGCAAGATTTGATCGATCAGGCGATCGACCTGGCGATGATCGAGAAGGATAAAGGGAGCTACGATATTAAGCCGGCCCGTATCGAAGGGGATTTCAAACTTCTTAGCATCGCACTCAAAAATCTGATCGACAACGCGATTAAATATTCGACCTACAAAAGTTTTCATATCGTCGCCGACGAAAAAGCGATCATCGTCGAAAGTCGTGGCGACAAACTTCCCCATCCGCTCAGTTACTACATTCAGCCTTACACTCAGGGCAACGACGCCATCAGCGGATTGGGGTTGGGGCTATATATCGTCGATATGATCACCAAGGCGCACGGATTCGATTTTCTCTACGAATTTCGAGAGGGAAACAACCGCTTCATAATCAGATTTTAAAGTAAAACAGCTATAATTTCACTCCCTATCGTCCCGTTAGCTCAGCTGGTAGAGCATCTCCCTTTTAAGGAGGTGGCCGTTGGTTCG
>CAZORY010000017.1:0-17572 GCA_964582435.1 uncultured Campylobacterales bacterium | reverse complement strand
ACATCGTACCATCGGCCGTCGGTCGGTGATCTCTCCCAAGATACGGCCCGAGAGGCGAAAACATCCTCACCACCGGCGCATCCGATCGTGACTTTGCCGAGCTCTTCGCTGTCGAGGTTGAGAAGATAGGGGGTTCGGATCGAAAGTTCCAATCCACCGGCACCTATCAGACCGATCTCTTCATCGTTCGTGAAAAGTACGTCGACGGGCGCCTTTTTTTCCATCAGATAAAGGGCGATCGCCATGCCCATCCCATTGTCGGCGCCCAGTGAACTGTCGATGGCGCGCATCCACCCCTCTTCCACGATCGTCTCGATTCGAGGCGCCTTGCCGATACAGACCATATCGTAATGACACTGCAGAGTCAGACGGCTTCCTTCACCCCGGGCCATGACGTTGCCGATCGCATCGGTTTCGACGTGGTAACCCATCGATTCGCACGTTGCGACGAGCCAGCGTCGCATCGAAGTCGTACGGCCGCTACAGCGCGGGACTTTCGTCAATCGGTTGAAAATTCGCACAATGGCTTCCGTTCGCATCTTTATCGTCCTGTTGCCTATCGTCGGGCGAAAGTTTACGATAGAATATTCTCATGAGACCTATAAAACTATTTTTCGTCCTGCCGATAATGTTGTTAGTCCAGGGATGCGTCTACTTCGATGAAGACGGTATAAGCACCCACCGATATAGGAATTGTACCGAATACTTCGATGCGGAAGGCATCTATCATTGCGAGTGTGACGAAAATCTGGTCGATTACGACGATTTCAAACCCAAAGGAGAGTGATGAACAACCCTCTATCTCGCCTGACCATCAAAGGCAAAATGATTTTACTGATCGTTCTTCCCACGTTGGCCATGATGTATTTCACCGGCTCGGAGTTGAAAAAGCATTTCGAATTCACCCAGAAGGTGGAGAAAGTGAAGGCTTTGGTCCATCTGAGTGAAAGCCTCAGCCGCTTGGTCCACGAAACCCAAAAAGAGCGGGGAGCAAGTGCCGGTTTTACCGGCAGTAGAGGGAAAAAGTTCGTCACCAAACTTCCGCAGCAGCGGAAACTGACCGATCGAAGAATCGAAGAGTACAAAAAGACACTCGCCACACTCGATCTGGCGCAATTTCCTCCAGAACTTCGCCAGAAGATAGAAGTTCTCAATCGTGATCTTGCAAAACTTCCCGACATTCGTCGAAAAGTTTCGGCTTTGCAACTTCCTTTGAAAGAAGTGGTGGGTTTTTATACGCATATGAACGCCAAAATGCTCAATATCATCGCGACCTCTTCCAAACTCTCGCCCAGCGATCTCATCACCAAAGATCTGGTCGCCTATACCAGTTTTCTCAAATCGAAAGAGCGCGCAGGCATCGAGCGTGCGGTCCTTAGCGGAACCTTCGGTGCCGACAAATTCGCCCCGGGCATGTATATGAAGTTCATCACCCTTATGGCGGAACAAAACGCCTATACGGACGATTTTCTCTCTTTCGCCCCCGACTCGATGGTCCGCTACTATCAAAAAGCGATCCAAGAGCCCTCGTTCGCCCAAGTTCAGAAAATGCGAGATATCGCGATCCAACATGCTCAAGAAGGAGGCTTCGGTATCGATGCGGAAGTGTGGTTCGATACGATCACCAAGAAAATCAACGTTCTCAAAAAGATCGACGATGCGATCGCCGCACAGATCGAAAAGGATCTTGATAGTTTCCACGACAACGCCATCATCGATGCGATCGTCGGTGTCATCGTCATACTGATCATGTTGTTGATCGCCGTACTTTCGGTCCAAGATATGGAAAAACGCCTCAACTCTCTCAAAACGCTGATCACGATGATCGCCGAAACGAAAGATTTGACGACGGAAATCAGAGTGTATGAAAACGACGAGTTCGGAAGCATACGTGCTGCACTTCGAGATTTTTTGAGAGCTCTCCACGATTTCGCAACACACGCTCAGCATAGCGCCGACGAAAACAAAAGGGTTTCCGACACGCTCGATCACACGTTCGAAGATATCACCGGCAACATGCAAAAAGAGGCGGCTATCGTCGAAGAGGGCGCCCAGGAAGCGGCCAAACTCAAAACGAAGCTACTGGCCAGCAATGAAGAGGCCTCGACGACGAAAGATAACATGCTCACGGCCAATGCCAGCCTTCAGAACACGATCGACCTGATTCAAAACACGATCAAACAGATCGAAAACAATGCCGTCGTCGAAAACGAGCTCGCTTCCAGACTCCAACAGCTCAGTCAAGATGCCGAACAGGTCAAAGAGGTTCTCACCGTCATCAGCGATATCGCCGATCAGACCAATCTACTAGCGCTCAACGCCGCCATCGAAGCGGCCCGTGCCGGCGAACATGGCCGAGGCTTCGCCGTCGTCGCCGACGAAGTCCGCAAACTGGCCGAACGGACCCAAAAGAGTCTAGCGGACATCAACGCCACGATCAATATCATCGTTCAAGCGATCATGGACAGTTCGATGGCGATGAACGACAATATCGAAAACGTCAACCGACTCACCGAAGACGCTTCCAAAGTGGAGAATGAAATCGAAGAGGTTTCTTCCAAAATGACCGATGCCGTCAAAAGCGTCGAAACCACAGCCGTCGCGATCGACGAAGCGGCGAAAATTATGGAAGCTTTCATCCAAAAGATGGAAACGATCAAACAACTTTCGGATAGCAACAAAAACAGCATTTTCGAAAGTGAAGAGAATGTCAAACGTATCGGCCAATTGGCCGACGAAGTGTTGCGTCAGATCAGTCAATTCAGAGTTTGAGGACCGATCGAAGCCTTAACGGGCTTCGATCGCTTGGAGTACATCCTCCAACCGTTTACCGAATGCGAAACAACTTCGCATATCACATACGACGAAAGTCTCTCCCTCCACCGCTTCCGTCACCACGAAAGGATAGCGAATTCGCGCAATCTTCGCTTTCTGACGCAAAAGCTCTCCCTTGGGCCCTTTGAGTCCCACGATACCCCGTCGCATACGGACCAAAGCCCGCAACGCTTCCGGATAGGCTTGCGGTGAGCGCTCGAGCAACGTCCCTCGAGCTTCCAGCGTCTCCTCGACGATCCGTTGAAGCCCTAGATCGCTCGTCAAAACCGCCAGATCGAGCATGACGTTGAGCAGTTTTGAAAGCGGCGAAGTGTAGTAGCTATCCTCGAAATCGGCCCACGCTTTCACGCGTCCTGAAGAGAGTAGCCATCGACCGTTTTTGCGATAGAAGAGAGTGGTCGCTTCATGCGTCCATCGAAGGGCATCTTGTAGATATCTGGATTCGAGGGTCTGGCGATACCCGGCAAGCGCAGCGGCGGCCATGAAGGCGTAATCCTCCAACATACCTCGCTGCGTCGGCTTTTCACCCACTAATGCCTGATGATAAAGTATGCCATGCCCTTCGCCCATCTTTTCGACAAGGGCCCGATAACTACTTTCGGCCAAGTCAAGGTACGCAGCGTCCATCGTCGCGGCATCGAAGAGCGCTTCGATCATCATCCCGTTCCACGCGGTGATCACCTTGCGGTCGACGAAAGGATAGTGGCGATGACGCCGTATCTTTTTCAAAACCTCTCTAACCCTTTCGAACCCGCCGGGAGGGGATTCACCGGTACGTACGGGATGGGAAAACTCGGTGTCGAAGTTGCCATCTTCGGAAATGTCGAGGTAACGTAGATTTTCCAACGCGACCTTTCTTTCGACACCCGCTTTCAAAAGTGCGGCGAGCGTTTCGTCGTAGCGATAGAGGAAGTAGCCCCCCTCCTGACCGTCGCTATCGGCGTCGCTGGCACTCATGAAAAGCCCCTCTTTCGTGCGAAACCGTCGTACGATCTCGGCGATCGTCTCTTTTGCCACCTCTTCGAAACGAGGGATCGCACTCATTCGCCACGCTTTCGTGTACACACCGATCAATTCGGCATTGGTATAGAGCATCTTTTCAAAATGGGGCATCGTCCATGCCCGATCGACGCAGTAGCGGAAAAAGGCGCCGTCGATCTGATCGTACAAACCACTATCGGCCATCTTTTCGAGCGTTTCGAAAGCCATTCGACGGGCCGTTTCGTCGCCGTCGAGCTTCACGATATCCAAAAGAAAGCGAATTCTGGCACTCTCGGGAAATTTGGGACGATTTCCCCAACCTTTGTAGGTTCGGTCGTAGGTCTCCCACATGCGTTGGACCGCTCGATGTGCGATCTTTAGATCGGTAGGCAATTTTTTCGGCGGAAGCGAGAACGATTTGGCCAGCAACCTCTCGATCGCCGCACTTCTTTGATCGATCTTGACCCGATGCTGTCGATAAAGTCGGCCGAAATAGGGGATGAGACTCTTGAGTCCCTTCACCCCATAGCTATCGACCGGCGGCAGATAGGTCGCGGCGAAAAAGGGTTTTCCCTCTTCCGTCAAAAAAATCGTCAAAGGCCAACCGCCCCCGCGACGATGGAGCAGACGGTAGACACGCTGAAAATGCTTGTCCAAGTCGGGCATCTGTTCACGATCGACCTTGACGGCGACGAACCAACGGTTGATAAGGTCGGCGATCTGTGGATTTTCGAAACTCTCTTTTTCCATGACGTGGCACCAATGGCACGTACTGTAACCGATGGAGAGAAAGATCGGTTTATGCTCCATTCTTGCCTTTCGAAAGGCCTCTTCTCCCCATGGGTACCAGTCGACGGGATTGTGCACATGTTGACGCAGATAGGGAGAGCTTTCACCGTCCAAGTGGTTCGTGAAGCTTTCGTCACCATACAACGTCGGCGAAATGAGTGCCAACAAGATACATTGCAGTAAAATAGTCCGTTTCATAGGCTCAATCTTACCCAAAGGAACTATAAGTGTGTTTAATTCTTACGGTTATTTTTCTCGTTTTGAGCGTTCAAGCGTGGATGGATCGTGCGTACGCCTTCGCCCTTTTGTATACGGGAATCACCCTCTTTTTTCTCTGGTTGTTGCGGAACAACGTCGAAGCCATCCTTCGCCACAAAGGTCGATGTTCATCGTCCAAATGTCGGATATCGGATCTTTTCAAAAGAGCGCACAAGCAACCAGATGATGACAAGCTCCGTGACGAGCAGTAACCAATGCAGCTCGTAAACCTCCTTGGCATGATCGGTAATACCTACGATCGTCTCCAACATGCGATAGAAAATCCACGATATCACCATACCCGCTAGATAACCGATCTGCTTGGCCATATCGAGCCAACTCAAAATCTTTTTGCGATTCAAAAAAAGAGTTTCCGCCCGTACCAGGTAGGAGCCGAACATGAAAGTCACTTGATATCCGGCATAAACGACCAGGGCCGTCATATAACCATAAGGCCGTAGAAGGTACCAAAGAATCAACGCCAACATCACCGCTTCCACGAAAAGAGAGATCACGAAGAAGGTTTTGAGGTTGAGAATCTTTTCATAAAATTTCGCGATCAACAACATACCCAAAGCCAATACGATGCCTCCGATCGAGAAGATCGAAGGCTCGAGCGGTGCGTAGATCGTGAAGATCGCCCCCACCGTCAGTCCCATAAAAAAGGAGTTCACACCTTTGTAATAGATGAAGCGGCGAGGAAGAATTTTCAATATTCGATCCCTCGGCGGGCCATGACGCCCCGATCGTAGTAGTGTTTGACCTTGTGCATCTCGGTCACCAGGTCAGCCGCATCAATCAATCGCTCCGAAGCCCGCTGTCCCGTCAACACGATCTCCGGTGTTTTAGGATGGCTCTTGATAAAGTCGAGCACGATCGTCTCCTCGATCAATCCGTAGGCGATCGCCACGGCGATCTCATCCAATACGAGCAGATCGGGCCTCTCTTCCACCACGCTTTTTCCCATCCTCTCCCAAAGCCGTCGAGCCATCGCGATCTGTTTGTCGCTAGGTCGGCTGAGGATGAAACTATCGTCCCACTCCCGCAACACGCGCACCTTCTCGCCCCCGCAACGCCGCAGCATCGTCACTTCGCCGCTTGGCACGCTTTTCATGAACTGGACGAAGAGCACCTGCCAACCATTCCCCAGCGCTCGCAACGCCAGACCCGTAGCCGCCGTCGTCTTACCTTTGCCTTCCCCGGTGTAGAGTTGGATCATCAATAAACGACCGGTTTCTTTTTGTCGTAGGCGACACGGAAACGAACCTCGACCTTCCCTCTCGTTTTGGGCGGTAGCGTCACATGAATCGTCAATCGTCCTTTTTCGCCTAACTCGTATCGCATCGGCCGATCGGAGCTGACACGTTCGAGCGTCACATCCACGTCGCTACGCACCGCTACGGGGATCCGCTCGACGATCGTCACGTTTTTCGTAGCGTCGGATTGGTTGATCAATCGTATCGTATAGCCGTCGGGCTTTTTCACTCTTCCTCCAAAAAAGCTCTCTTTCTCTTTCAAAATCGCTTGCGTTTTTTGGACGACGACATCCTCGTCCACCCCATAGAAGAGGCAGTATCGGCCATCGACCCATCCACCCGTCACGCGATCCGAAAGCAACTTCCCATGCTGTAAAACTTGCCAGCGATTCTGTTCGATCGGCTGTTTGGGATCGAAGGTAAGCATTTTGAAAACTTCCAACGATCGCCATGGAAAAACGATCTCTTGGGAACGGATCGGTTGCTTCCAAGTGCGCACATCGAGATCGAGCGGTTCACCCGTGGAAGGTAGTTTGAGAGCGTTCAGCCTGTAGTGTCGGGCTTTTTTGACTTCGACCGCCGAGGCCTCGGCCACGGGTACCGCCTGGTTGTCCAAGGCCATGAGGGTGCCTCTTGCGACACTTTTGACGCGCACGACCGGTTTGTCGGTCACCAGCCATGGTGCAAAAAGGATCGGATGAAAATACCGATGGATCGGTTCGTAGGTGAGCGTGACCTCGTCGGCGACGATATCGAGACCGCTACGATTGATCAGGCGCAAACGCTCCTCGATCTTCGCCTCCTTTTCGTCGAGGATATCCAACCGTACCATCGGCGAAAAACGGATAGATCCCTTGGGCAGTTTCAACGTCACATCCGCTGAACAATCCCGACTCAAAAGGCGCCCGTCCCAAGAAGGTGCCTGCTTGTTGAATCGATCCTTGGCCAAAGCAGCCAACCGTTTGTACCGTATCGCCGTCCGCTTGAGCGCCGCCATTTTCTGACCGACCGCCTCGGCCGTCCGAATCCACTGGGTAGCGTCGATTGTCGTGCTCCGGGTATTGTTGACGAGCGTACGAAGCGTTTCCACCGACCGGTCGGCTCGTTCGGCTTTGCCTTCGTAGCTCTCGATCTTCTCTTTGAGACGGCACAGCCGAGACTGCGACGGACAGTCGGGGCTTATGAGAAGCGAGCGTTTTTCGACGCCGCAATAGGCCTCACTCCCACGGGGTAGAAACCCTAAAAATCCACTTTTTGGATGAAACTCATAGACCGCTCCATCTCGATAGAGCGTCAATTTCGAGGCGACCGACGATCCGGCCACTATCGCCATCAATATCCCACCCATGACCAACTTCTTCATACAAAACTCCTTCCCTTAAAAAGTGGTTCTAGAGACTGTAATACATCGCCTCCGGATGATAGACGACGATCGCCGCGGTGGATTGCTCGGGGTGGATTTGCCACGTTTCACTCAATTCGATTCCGAACTCTTCAGGCCGTAAAAATTCGAAAATAGGGCCGTTGAGCTCCAGATCGGGACAGGCAGGATAACCTGGCGAATAACGTGCGCCCTGATATTTTCGCATCTCCACATCCCGCAACGAATGCCCCTCGTTCGTGGCGATACCAAGATCGAGCCTGATCTGTTTGTGGGCCACCTCCGCCAACGCTTCGGCCAATTCGACCCCAAGGCCATGGACCAGGTAGTATTCGTGAAATTTTCCTTCGTCGTAGAGCCTACGCTCGTACTCACTGATCTTTTCTCCCGCACTTACCGTCGTGAAAGCCACGACATCGTGCCGATCGCTATGAAAATAGTCGGCCAAACAGCGCCAGGGTTTCTTGCCCTGTCGGGGGAAGGTCATCTCCCCTTTGGCTCTGCCGATCACATGTTCGAGAGGTTCTCGATTGGCGTCGGCATCTTTGTGCCACCCTTCGCTCTCGTCGAAAACAAGTAACGTACGATCGTCGCTTCGACAGGGGTAGTAGCCATACAGAATCGTCGGTTCAAAAAGCCCCTCTTCGAGAAATTGCCGCTTGAGTCGTTCATAAGCGGGCCAGACGATTTCATCGAGCTGTTTTTCGTAATCCTCCTTGCTCATCCCTTTGCTGCGATATCCCCAACGCTGTTTGAAGAGCATCCGGTGGTTGAGCCAATCGAAAGCGATCGCCGGGTCGAAATCACCCGATCTCATCACCCGCCGGCCCCAAAAAGGAGGAATCGGTACAGGCACGTCGCGAGAAGGCATCGGAATCTCCGCCAACGGTGGGATGACCACCTCTTTTTTTGGCGCCGTCTCGACGACCGTCTTTTCATCCACGACATCACCGGCTAGTTGCGTGTCGAAATTTCCCGCTTCGATCCGTCCCATCGCCACGACCCCGTCGAAGGCGTCACGACAGTAGAAGATCGGCCCTTTGTACAACGGTCGGCAATAGTCGTCCACGAACCCTTTGGTCAGTGCCGCACCTCCCATCAAAATCGGAATCTCGAGCCCCATTTCGGCCATCGCTTCGAGATTCTCTTTCATCACCTGCGTCGATTTGACCAACAGTCCGCTAAAACCGATCGCATCGGCATCGTGTGCTTCGGCCGCTTGCAAAAACTGCTCCAGTTCCACTTTGATGCCTAGATTGATCACTTTGAAACCGTTGTTGGTCAGGATGATATCCACCAAGTTTTTGCCCACGTCATGGACGTCGCCCTTGACGGTACCAAGGACCAGTGTCGTGTCGCTACTCTTTTCCTTTTTGGGTAGATAGGGGTTGAGATGATCGACCGCCGCTTTCATCGTCTCGGCACTTTGCAACACGAACGGCAGTTGCATCTGCCCGCTTCCGAAAAGCTCGCCCACCTCTTTCATCGCCTCGATCAAAATCTCGTTGACGATCCGCTCGGCCGGGATATGGTGTCTGGCCTCCTCGACCAGTGGGATCATTCGATCCTTGTCCCCGTCGAGCAAAAGTTTGTGGATCTTCTCTTCGTCGCTCATCTTCGCCCACGCTTCGTCTTCGGCCGCTTCGTCCACCTTCTCCTTTTTGCCGAAGTGCTCGATGAAGGCGAAGAGCGGATCCCCCACTTCCCGGCGATTGAAGAGCAGATCTTCGCAGACTTGGCGATCTTGCGAATCGATACGGTTCATCGGGATGATATGTTTGACGTTGATGATCACAGCCGTCAATCCCGCTTCGATGCAGTGGTGCAAAAAGACGGAGTTGAGATAGGGCCTAGCCTCCTTGTCGAGTCCGAAGGAGATATTGCTAAGCCCCAGGATCGCTCCCACCTCCGGATGACGACGCCGAAGCTCCCTGATCGCTTCGATCGTCTGGACAGCCGCGTCGCGATACTCTTCGTCGCCCGATCCCACGGTGAAGGTAAGCACGTCGAAGACCAGATCCCTCGGATCGAGACCGTGCTTTCGAGTCGCCAATTCGTAGATCCTCTCGGCCACCTCCAGCTTGCGCTCGACGGTTTTGGCCATCCCCTTTTCGTCGATCGTCAAACAGACCAGCGCCGCGCCGAAACGTTTGGCCAATCGGCAGACGGCGTCGAATTTCTCGATCCCATCTTCGAGGTTGACGGAGTTGATGATCGGCTTGCCGCCGATACGTTTGAGCGCCGTCTCCAACGCTTTGGTCTGGGTGGAATCGGGCATCAACGGCAATGGAATCTTCTGGGCATAAAGACCGATCACCGCATCCATATCTTTGGTCTCGTCCCGTCCGGCGAAACCGACCGAGACATCGAGTACGTGCGCCCCGGCACGCACCTGCTGCTGTCCCACCGTGAGCGTGCCTTCGTAATCTTCGGCCAAAAGCAGTTCTCTAAAGGCCTTGGAACCCGTCGCGTTGGAACGCTCACCGACCAGCAGCGGCGCAGGCTCTTGCATCAACGGCACGGTTTGAAAGAGTGAAGCGAGCGATTTGGGCTGCGAACCGGAGGGTGGTTTGGGCGTCATGCCCGATACCGCATCGGTAAGAGCCTTGATATGTTGGGGCGTTGTCCCGCAACATCCCCCCAAAAAGGTGACGCCATCGTAATCCAAAAAGCCCTTTTGTAGGGCCGCGAACTCATCAGGCCCCATCGGATAGTAGGTGTAACCGCCCCTGTTTTGGGGCAAACCCGCATTGGCATGGACGGAGATCGGCTTGTGCCACAATTCGCTGAGCGTCTTGACATGCTTTTGGACCTGTTCGGGGCCGGTGCCGCAATTGAAGCCCAACGAGAGGATTTCGAAGGGCTCCATGATCGTCGCGATCGTCGCCGCATCGGTGCCGATCAACATCGACCCGCTCAGTTCGATCGTCACCGAGACCATGATCGGAATCGTCGCACCCATCTTGTGAGCCGCATCGCTACACGCGTGCAAGGCCGCTTTGATCTGCAAAGGATCCTGACAGGTTTCGAGCAAAAAGATATCCACCCCTCCCTCGATCATCCCCAAAGCCGCATCGAAATAACCGGCATACATCGTATCGTAATCGATATGGCCCAGCGATGGCAGCTTGGTACCTGGTCCCAACGAACCCAGGCAGAAACGGGGTTTGTCGGGCGTGCCGTAGGCTTCGCAGACCGATCGGACCAGTTCACATCCCTTGCGCGCCAGCTCCCTCGCACGATCTGCGATCTCGTACTCCTCCAATACCCACGCCATCGCTCCGAAGGTATTGGTCTTGATCAAATCCGCCCCAGCCATCGCGTATCGCTCGTGAATGCGGCGGATCAGATCGGGTGCCGTGGCGTTGAGTAGCTCGTTACACCCCTCTTTGCCTTCCCAGGCGCTCTCGGGAATCTCCATCGACTGGATCTGCGTACCCATCGCCCCGTCGATGACGAGCACTCTTTCTTGGATCAAAGTTTCTATCGACTTGTCGTTTTTTCGCCTCACTGCGGCCTCTTTCACACTCAATACTCCACTCTATTTGGCATCGATAGCGAGATTTTAACCTAAGACGCCTAAAAAAGGAGTGTACGCTTTTCCACTATACGCTCGATTCAATACGCTTTCAGGCTTCATAGCTCCCTTTTTTGATGAAAACATATCGATTCATAACATTTCATTTTTTCGATCTGTTTTGAACTTTCCATATTATAATTTATCGCTATACAACAAAGGTGGGGTGATTTTTCTATTCAAAACCCAATTTTCCTTGCTTGAATCGATCGTTCAACCCTCTTTTTTAGATAGAATATGGATTGATTTTTTTTGGAAAAACACCACATAAAAAGAGTCGAAATATGGGTCAAACGATCAAAAACCTCAAAAGCGGTGAAACGATCATGAAACCGGATCCTCTCAACCAGGAGGTTCTTTTCGACGGGGGCGTGATGATCACCGAAACGGATACGGCCGGCATCATCGTCTACGCCAATCGTAAATTTAGAGAGATGACGGGATATACCAAAGAAGAACTCGTCGGCAGCCCGCACAATATCAACCGACACCCCGACATGCCCAAGGCCGCGTTCGCTCAGATGTGGGAGACGATCAAAAGGGGCGAAATGTGGGAAGGTTACGTCAAAAATTTGCGAAAGGATGGGAAGTATTATTGGGTCATCGTATGGGTCAAACCCAAACTGGACGAAAACGGCAATATCATCGGCTACATCGCAGGACGTAAAGTTCCGGATCGAAACCTCGTGATCAAATTCGAAAACGAATACCGTAGAATGAAAGACGAGGAATCATGAACCGTTGCGCATGCGATGGGTGGTAGGATACCTGAGCGTCATTGGCTTTCCGGGTACGACGACGTAATCGTAGCCTCTCCCATGATAAAGTAGGGTCGCATTCTCGATCGTAATCTGTTTGAATCGGTAGCTCACGTGCGGCTTCGCAAAAAGCGTATAGCCGATCTGATTCCCAAGAGAGGGAATCCACGTCATCATCGCCAAACAGAAAGAGAGAAAATAGAAAAGTAGTTTTTCTTTCGTCTTTTTTTCCACCATGAAGACGGCCCCGTAGAGTAGGATACCCAACGGCCAAAGCCACCAAAACTGGGAATCCGTGAAAAATTGATTGAAAAAAATGGGGATGGCATGGGCTTCGATGTAATTGACGAAAAGACCCGCGTAAAAGAGAAAATCGAAAGCGAGCCAAAATAGGGTACCGAAGAAAAGAACGCTGAAAATTCGATCCCTCATCGTACCCTCTCCTTTCTCCGACGACCCAGTCTCCAAATGGGCGAAGGAGGTCCTTCTTTGAACCCTTCTTTAGATTCTACCACAACGTCACATACACGACGGGCATAGGTCTCGTCGAAACCTTCCCCATGACGATTGGCCGAAGTGGTATAGCACCAACCGAACTTTTCGACCCAAAGACGATGCTTGCCCGTTACGCACCTGAAGGAGTGGCCATTGGGCAGAATGAAAGAGGTTTTACGACGTTTGCGCACCAACCTTCGATGAACGGGCGGTACCCGTCCGATTCGATCCAGCTCATGCCAAGTGGCGATCGCCTTCAAAAAAGGTTTGCTATCGGGCCGTCCTTTGATGTCGCGAAGTTTTTGAGCCGATTGGGAGAGAAAACCGACGGTCGTATCGGTCTGCACCAGATAGACCCGATTCCCGTTCATCATTCCCCCAAATAATCCTGCAATGCCACAGGTTCCAGGGCTTCTTTGGCACGAATTTCACGAATCGCTTCGGCTGTCGCCCGAGCCGCGGCCAGTGTCGTGAAATAGGGAATATCGAAACGTAACACCGCTTGGCGGATACGCTTGGCGTCATCTTTGCTCGCCTTGTTGTCGGAGGTATTGATCACCAAATCGATCTCTCCGTTTTTGAGTAGATCCTCCACATTGGGACGCCCTTCGGAAATTTTGAGTACCATCGTCGAAGGGACGCCTGAGGCTTCGAGGACTCTTTGCGTTCCCGAGGTCGCGACGATCGAGAAGCCAAGATCCGTGAAAAGTCGGCCGATCGCCCCCGCTTCGTTTTTGTCGTGATCGGTCAAAGACATGAAAAGCGTCCCACCCGTAGGGATGCGGTTTTTGCAGGCGAACTGACTCTTGGCGAACGAGAGGCCGAAATTGCGGCTGATTCCCATCACTTCACCGGTACTTTTCATTTCAGGTCCGAGGATCAAATCGCTACCGGGAAGCTTGTTGAAAGGAAAGACCGCCTCTTTCACCGCCACATGGTTTTTAAGAAGGGGTTTGAGAACGTTTCCGTCGTCGGTCACGACATTGAAGGTGTCGTAGTAGGCTAGCGCTTCGCGCAAATCACCTTGTACCATCACTCGCGTGGCCACTTTGGCCAACGGCACACCGGTCGCTTTGGAGACGAAAGGCACGGTGCGGCTCGCTCTCGGGTTGACTTCGATCAGGTAGATGGCGTCTTGGAAAATCGCGTACTGGATATTGAGCAATCCTTTCACCCCCAGCCCCAGAGCGATCGCTTTGGTTTGATTCTCCACATCTTTGACCAACGTTTCGCTGATGCTGACCGTCGGCAGGGAGCAGGCACTATCGCCCGAATGGATCCCCGCCTCTTCGATATGCTGCATGATCGAACCGATATAGACATCCTTGCCATCGCTGATAGCGTCTACGTCCAGTTCGATCGCATGATCGAGAAACTTGTCGATCAGCACCGGCGACTCGTTGCTCACACTCACCGCTTCGTCCATATACTCTTTGAGTTCCGACTCGTTGTAGACGGTACGCATCGCCCGTCCCCCCAATACATAGCTAGGACGCACTAAGACCGGATAACCGATACGCGCGGCGATCGCGAAGGCCTCCTCTTTCGTAAATGCGGTGCCGTTTTCCGGCTGTTTGAGGCCGAGTTGTTGAATGAAGGCGGAAAACTTCTCCCGATCTTCCGCTTCGTCGATCACCTTGGCGCTGGTTCCGATGATCTTGCCGCCGATGGCGGTGATCTTTTTGGCCAGCTTCAGGGGCGTCTGCCCGCCGAAGTGAACGATGATGCCATCCGGGTTTTGGGTCTCGATCACACTGCGCACATGCTCGAAATCGATCGGATCGAAATAGAGAATATCGCTGGTGTCGTAATCGGTCGAGACGGTTTCTGGGTTGCAGTTGTACATGATGGAGGTGATGCCCATATCTTTCAAGGCAAACGCCGCATGGACACAACAGTAGTCGAATTCGATCCCCTGTCCGATTCGGTTGGGACCGCCCCCGATGATCAGCACCTTCTTGCCACGCTCATCCTCCCACCTCTTCGTCGGCAGATCCGGCAAAATATCGGTCGACGAGTAGAGATAGGGTGTCAGGGCCTCGAATTCCGCCGCACATGTGTCGACTTCGTGATAACCCAACGTCACGCCTAGCCCTTTTCTAGCGGCGTAGACGTCGTTCTCGCTCAGGTCCATCCCCTCTTTGGCGTTGATAAGTCTGGCGATCATCCCATCGCTGAAACCGTCGGCTTTGAGTCGTCGAAGCTGCGTGGCGTCTTGCAGCGTTTCGATATCGATCCCCTTTTCGGCTTCGACGATATCGCGAATTTGACGCAAAAACCAAGGGTCGATCTTGCTGAGTTCGAAAATCTCTTCGACACTCATCCCTTCTCTGAAGGCTTGGGCGACATAGAGCAACCGATCGGCATTGGGGCGTCGAATCTGGCGTCTTAAGGTCTGTGCATCGCATTCGATCGGATCGAACCCTACCAAACCCGTCTCCAAGGAACAGAGGGCTTTTTGCACCGACTCCTTGAAAGTACGGCCGATCGCCATCACTTCCCCGACACTCTTCATCGACGTCGTCAGCGTCGAATCGGCCTGGGGAAATTTTTCGAACGTAAAGCGGGGAATTTTGGTGACGATGTAGTCGATGACGGGCTCGAAACTAGCGGGCGTACCCGTAATATCGTTTTTGATCTCGTCCAACGTGTAGCCGACGGCTAGAAGGGTCGCCACTTTGGCGATCGGATACCCCGTCGCTTTGGAGGCCAGGGCCGAAGATCGGGAGACGCGGGGATTCATTTCGATGACGATCATCCGTCCCGTTTCCGGATTGACCGAGAACTGGACGTTCGATCCACCCGTATCGACGCCGATTTCACGAAGAATGGCGAAACTGGCATCGCGCATCCGCTGATACTCTTTGTCGGTCAGCGTCAACGCGGGTGCGACGGTGATCGAATCGCCCGTATGCACTCCCATCGGGTCGAGGTTTTCGATGGAGCAGACGATGATACAGTTGTCTTCGCGGTCACGAATCACCTCCATCTCGTACTCTTTCCAACCCAACAAGCTCTCTTCGATCAAAATCTCGTTGATCGGGCTCGCTTCCAATCCCGCGCGGGCCAGTTGTTTGAACTCGTCGATGTTGTAGGCGACGCCACTGCCGCCGCCGGCCAACGTATAGGAGGCACGAATGATGAGTGGGAAGCCGATCGCTTCGGCCGCCGCCATCGCCTCTTCCATCGAGTAGGCATAACGGCTTTGGGGTAGATCCATACCGATCTTGATCATCGCCTCTTTGAACGCTTGGCGATCTTCTCCCTTTTTGATCGCTTCGGGTTTGGCACCCAAAAACTCCACCCCTTCCAACATCCCCTTTTCGAACATGCTCATCGCCACGTTCAAAGCCGTCTGACCGCCCATCGTCGGCAAGATGGCGTCGACGCCCTCTTTCTCGATGATCCGAGCGACCACCTCTTCGGTGATCGGCTCGATATAGGTGCGATGCGCGAATTCGGGATCGGTCATGATCGTAGCGGGGTTGGAGTTGATCAACACGACTCGGTATCCCAACTCTTTGAGCGTCTTGGCTGCCTGCGTACCGGAATAGTCGAATTCGCACGCCTGACCGATGACGATGGGGCCGGATCCTATCAGAAGGATCGTCTTGATATCTTCACGTTTTGGCATGAAAAGAGGCTCCGTACAATGAATTTGTCTATTTTACAAAAGAGGCCCTTAAGAGCAGCTCTAAAATGGCTCGACATGCAACAAATGGAGCCGCGTCACCGCTTTTTGAGCATCGGGCGGGCTCTGGCCGTCACCCAAACGAAATCGGGATGGAGCGTATCCCCGAAGATTTCGATACGAGCATTTTTGAACCCTTGCATTTTACGTATCGAAAGGACCCTACCCACGGGTACGCCAGGCGGAAAGATACGGTCCAGGCCGCTGGTGACGACCTCATCCCCTCGCTCGATCTTCATCCATTCCGGAATGTAGCGAACCACCATATGTCTCGCATCCTCACCGGTCGCGATGCCGGGTGCTCGGACATGGCCGATATAGACCGCGAAACTGCAGGATTTGTCACCGGCGAGGATCATCAAAGGACGATGTTTCTGCGCCACGACGATTCCCACGGCGAACCCTTTGTGGATCACGCCATAATTTTTCAGAGGATCGTAACCGGGAAACGTTTCAAGCCATACCTGCTGAAAGTCACCCAGTTTCGCATAGCCCATCGCTGGGACCGGATAGATCGTGGCGTTGACTTCGGGCGTGACGCCCAACGCACGAATCATGTTCCGATACTGGGACGTTTGCGCGCGTAGTACGAGTGTTTCATGTTGTAAAAATCGCACTTTTTCATGAAGGATTTCGATCCGTCGTGCCTGACGCGTATGTCGTTCGACGGCCGCATCGACAGCATGCACTGCATCGAGATAAAGGGTTTGGATAGAGGATGCGAAAGCGGAGAAAAAACTGCGGATGGCGGGGCTGTAGAGCACAAGCCCCGCCACGGCCAACGTAAGTAGCAGTAGAAAAAATTTTCCGCCGTATCTATTCATAGGCGAGCTGCTGGAGGAGGTCGATCTCTTCCAGGGCCCGTCCCGTTCCTTTCGCGACGGCCAGCAGCGGCTCTTCGGCGACGTAGACGGGAAGTTTGACGATCTCCGAAAGATATTTGTCCAACATGCGAATCAAGGCGCCGCCGCCTGTAAGAACGATGCCGTTTTCGACGATATCCCCCGCCAAATCGGGCGGTGTCTGTTCGAGAATATCTTTCAGCGCTTCACCGATCTCTCTGAGCGGTTCTTTCATCGCTTCCCGCGCATCTTCACTGGTCAGTTCCACCGAATCGAGTAGACCGCTGACCTGGTCTCGACCGTTGATGACCATCGTTCGCTCTTCCGGAAGGGGAAGGGCCGTACCGATCTCGATTTTGATCTCTTCGGCGACCCGATCTCCAATGAAGAGATTGTATTTTCGTTTGACATAGTCGACGATCGCTTGATCCATCTTGTCCCCGGCGGTCCGGATCGATTTGGAGATGACGAGGCCTCCGAGAGAGACGACACCGATCTCGGTCGTACCACCGCCGATGTCGACGACGAGATTACCGTGGGGTTCTTTGACCGGAAGGCCCGCTCCAATCGCCGCGGCCATCGGCTCTTCGATCAAAAAGACTTCACGAGCGCCGGCGCTGAGCGCCGATTCACGCACCGCTTTACGCTCCACCTGCGTCAAACCGAAAGGGACGCAGACGATGATGCGGGGGCGGATGAACGTTTTGCG
>CAZORY010000016.1:0-17762 GCA_964582435.1 uncultured Campylobacterales bacterium | reverse complement strand
CATCAAATTTTAGTAGGAAGCGTGGAATTTGTAGTCGAGTTGGACCCAGTATTTGTTGGTATCTTTATATCCGGCATTTTCCCATACTTGGTCACCTGCGGAATACCATGCGCCTTTAAGCAGAAGTCCTAGACTTTTGGTGATTTTGTAATTGTAAGCGACATCGATTTCGTCACCTAGATCATCTCCGGATTGAGTTCCGACTTTTTTGTCGTCATCGCTCGTGAAAGTATGATAAACGGCTTTGATTTTACCGAACTCTCCGAAATTGTAAGCGAGCGAAACAGCCAGATCTGTCAAACCTTCGTCCGGGGTGCTTAAGAATTTGTCAGCCCAACCGTTTTGTGCATGAAGAGTCGCCAAGGGTGTTGAGAATGCATTACCGACATAAGCACCGTTTTTCGTATCGGCAGCGCTAAGCATTTCATAATATGCGCCAACCGTCAAAGCGTTCCAAAGAACGTTGGCACTGATTTTGTAATAATCCGCATCTTGTTCGATATCTCCTGCTTTCCCAGCACCAGGAATATTTTTTGCAAGAATGGGATGATCGTCGCTGTCGAGTGAAGGATCCAATTGTGCCGCATATTCAGCTTCGTATTTGATTTTGAAATCGTTGAGATCGAAAGTACCGGTTGCGCGAATACCGGGTTGATCCGCGAAATTTTCGATCATATAGTCATAGGCCGTCACAGTGAGCTCAGGCATAAAAGTATAGTTGGCATGAAGCAATACGGAGCCGGTATCGATCGTTTTCTCGACAACGGTATGTACTTTGCTAACATAAGCTGCCAAAAGGTTCAGGCCTTCCCAGCTATAGACACCGGCGGCCAAGTCGTAGGTTTGGGGCATTTGTCGCCAACCCACGTTACCGATGAAGCGGGCGTTGTCCAACACGACCATTTTACGACCGAGAATGCCTGTGAAACCTTCGTAAGTGTAGCTGATATTCGCTTGCGTCATACGGCTTTGAGCGGGGTCTGCGATCACATCGTATTTAGGATCACCCGATGTTTTGCCGTTATAGTCGTTGACCCATCCGAAATGATCGACGCTCATGCCTTGAAGTTGAGCATTCAAGCCATCGACACCTAAAAGCCCCATTTTGACACCGATAGCGGTTCTGACGGTCAAGGCTTTGGCCGAGTCTTTGCCGTTATTATCTACGTCGGCATACTCGTATCGAGGACGCAGTTCGATATCTAGCTGAGGATTGGTGATGATCTCCTCGAGCATGCTCGCGCTGGCTCCCGTCGTGGCTGCCGTGGCTGCCAGTGCGGCGACAAGACTCATTTTGATTGTCTTCATATGTACTCCCTTGTAGTGTGGTGTGTGTAACCGTTCCGGTCACTTCTATAGTCTAAAATGTCGTCTAAAATTTTGGCTATAGAAGTGACCGGAACAACTCCAATCGTCCAATACTACCTCATTTAAAAAAGCCGTTTCCTTGACTTTTGTCAAGAGAAGTGATGACTTTTTTAAGTTCCTATTATGTTAACAATCGAAAGCTTAAAGTTACCATTAATTCATCGGTTTCAAAAAAGGGATCGATCCCCTTTTGGTAGAATGGGTCGAAAAAAGAGGAGAGAATAGGTATGAAACACTATATCAAGAAGATTTCGACATATGCGATGGTCGGCTCTTTCGGAGCGCTGGCGATGGTGGCGATGGGTGGATGCGAGAGCAAGCCACAGGGCCAAAACGATGCGTTTACGCAAGCGAGCCAGAAACAAGGAGCGTTCGTCGTCATCGACGAGGTGGCGCCGGGCCGATACAAGATCGCCGAGGAGTATCCGGCCGATACGACCCGAGTGATTTTGCGCAAACTCGACGGCACCGAAAAGATTCTGAGCAAGGAGGAGCTCGACGCACTGGTGGCCCAAGAAGCCAAGAAAATCGAGGCGGGCCAATCGGCACTGACCGATCCGCAGCTTGGTAGCGGCGGACTTGGCTTGGGCGAGGCGATTTTGGCGTCGGCGGCCGGTGCGATCATCGGTAGCTGGATCGGCAGCAAACTCTTCAACAATCCCAATTATCAGCGAACCCGCCAAAACAGTTACAAATCCCCCTCGGCCTATCGGCGTAGTGTGGATAGCTTCAACAAAGCCAAGCGGACTTCGACGACGACACGCACGACGAAGCGACGGTCGGGATTTTTCGGCGGTGGTTCGACGAGCCGAAGCCGTTCGACCTTCGGCTTCGGAGGCTAGATCATGGTCCCACTCGAAAAATTACACCCCTTGACGCCGGAGTTTCTGGAGTCGTTGGGTTTTTATTGGCATACCGACAGCGACGGGACGCCCTATGTGGCCGATGAAGTGGTCGTCGTCTCCGAGACCGAAGCCGACGGTTACTACGAAGCGGCCAATACCCTGTACGATATGTTCGTGCAAGCGGGCGAGTACGTGATCGAGCACAATCTTTTTCATGAAATCGGCATCCCTTTCAACCTCGTGGATGCGGTGAAGAAGAGTTGGGAAAACGAGGTGCATTGGCATATCTACGGACGCTTCGACTTCGCCGGTGGCATCGATGGACGGCCGATCAAGTTGCTGGAATTCAATGCCGATACGCCGACGGCCCTTTTCGAGACGGCGATCGTTCAGTGGGCCCTGCTCAAAGCCAACGGTCTGGAGGAGGCGAAGCAGTTCAACCACGTTTACGAAGGGATTCGAGACAATTTCAAACGGTTGATCGTGTTGGATGGAAATCTCGAGGATTTCAGCGCTTATTACGAAGGGTGGAAGATTCTTTTTTCGAGTGTGAGAGGCCATATCGAAGATGAAAACACGACGAGACTGTTGCAAAAGATCGCTGACGATGCCGGTTTTCATACGGCGTTCGCGTATGTTGACGAAGTGGCCTTCGACGAAGAGGAAGGTATCTTTTGGAACGAGGAGAACTACGAATATTGGTTCAAGCTGATTCCGTGGGAGACGATCGCCGTCGAAGAGAGCGAGTTGGCCAGGATCTTGACGCAGATCATGGCGAACCAAAAAGCGATCATTCTCAATCCTGCCTATACCCTGATGTTTCAGAGCAAAGGGATTTTGAAGATTTTGTGGGATCTTTTTCCCGAACACCCTTTGTTGCTGGAGAGCTCCTTCGAGCCACTTGGCATAAAGCAGGTGCAAAAACCCTTTTTCGGGCGCGAAGGGGGTGGGGTCAAAATTTTGGATGCCGAGGGAGGATTGATCGAAGCGGGTGAAGCGATCTACGGCGATCAACCCTGTATCTATCAAGCGTATGAAGAGCTTCCCAAAGACGATAGGAATCGTAGCTATCAAGCGGGGGTCTTTTTCGCTTACGAAGGGTGTGGGCTCGGGTATCGACGGGGTGGCGAAATTTTGGGTAACATGAGTAAATTCGTGGGCCATAGGATCGTGGAGTAACGCTCGACTTACACTTTTGCGGTAGGCTGGGAGCGAAGGAGTGGAGATGCGAAAGGGCAAAGGCCATATTTTGTTGTTGGAAGACGACCGCTCCCTCGCAGAGACGCTCGAGGAGCTTCTCGAGGAGAACGGCTACGAGGTGACGTGGGTCGGCGACGGAGAGGAAGCGGCGGAAAAGAGTTATGAAGAGCGCTACGACCTTTACGTGTTGGATATCAACGTGCCGCAGATCGATGGGCTTGAATTGCTCGAATCCCTGCGAAATGCCGACGACGACACGCCCGCCATCTTCATCAGCGCGATGGTGGATATCGATACGATCGCCAAAGGGTTCGCACTGGGGGCCGATGATTATATCAAGAAGCCTTTTTTCCCCGAAGAGCTGCTGATCCGGGTGGATGCGAAGCTCGCGAAGCGATCGCAGGTCATCGAATGCGGCGAGTTGCGTTTCGATCCTGCAAGCGGGACGCTCAAACGAGATGATGCGATCGTTCCGTTGGGGGAGGTTCAGCTTTGTTTGTTGCGGCGTTTTTTGGCCAATATCGGTCAAGTGATGGACAAGAACATCTTGATGGAATGCCTGGAGCAGCCAGGGCCTGCGGCGTTACGGGTCGCGATCAACAAACTCAAGGAACGAACGGGGCTTGCTATCAAGAATATCCGAGGAGTGGGGTATGCGCTCGAAGCGTGTTGAGCGCGAATCGCTACTGAAAAGTTTTTCCCTCTTCTTTTTCTCTCTCTCGACGCTTCTGGGGCTTCTTTTTTATGGACTCTATCTCAAAGAGTTGGATAGTCTGGAACGTACGCTTTTTTCGAAGATGCGCTTATGTAGCCTGGAGTTGAAATGTCCGGAATTTCGTATCGATTTCGCGCCTAAAAAAGGGGAAGAACCGCTGCTGATTCACCATGTACCCGAGGGGCTCTATGCCCTTTTCCCCCTTCCTGGCAGCGAAAAGTACTATTTGAAAATTCTCTATCCCCAAAAGAGTTACCGTCGTGCCGTCGTCAAAATCGCTCGACGAATGCTTTGGGGTTATGTGGGGCTCGAAGTGGTCGTGGCACTGTTGTCGCTGCTTTTTTCTCTGTACGCCTTGCAGCCTTTGCGACGTGCGCTCACATTGACCGAAGAGTTTTCCAAGGATATTCTCCACGATTTCAATACGCCCCTTTCGATCGTACGTCTGAATGCCCGGATGCTTGCGAAAGAGTGTGCCGACAACCGTAAACTGACGCGGATCGAAGAGGCGGTCGAGACGCTGATGCGACTCCAGAAAAATCTTCGAGCCTATTTGAACGACCAGGTATCGCGGCAAGAGAGTTTCGATCTGGCGGCGTTGGTACAGGCACGGGTGGCGCTATTTGCCAAAGAGTGGCCCCATCTTCGTTTCGTGACGGAATTGGCGCCGCTCGAGGTGAAGACTCACAAAGAGGCGATGGAGCGGGTCTTGGACAATCTTCTCTCCAACGCCGCCAAATACAACCGCTCCGGTGGCGAAGTGGTCGTGACGCTCCAGGCCGACCCTCCCCGTCTCGCCGTCATCGATACGGGTATCGGTATCTCTCATCCCGATAAAGTCTTCGACCGCTTTTACAAAGAGCATGAACGGGGGCTGGGGATCGGACTCAATATCGTCAAAAAACTTTGTGCGGAGATGGGGGTGGGGGTTCGTGTGGAGAGTCGGGTGGGCGAGGGCTCGCGTTTTACACTCGATCTGCGTCGTATCGCCCGTTGAAGTAACACTCCGCTTATACTTCCTTTACGATGAGGTTACGCTTCTGTTTCATAATGGCATCGCAAAAACATTCAAGGAGTGACCAATGAACAGATTGAGTAAAGCGACGGCTATCCTTCTTTTGGGGGCCGGTATGACACTGTTCGCCGCGGAAGCGACGACACAGACCCAAACGACGGCTACCACTTCGCAGCCAAGCGTCGAGCGAACGAGTGGCAATGGGGCCGCTTCCGGGGCCGAAAGCGATGCGCAGACACAAACGGCGCAAAAGGACGATGGGCGGGTCAAGGCGTTGGAAGCCCAAATCGAAAGGATTCGCCATGCCAATCCCGAGGCGCGCCGAGAATTGATGAACCAATTCAAAGAAGAGTTGGCGACGATGAACCGGCAAGATCGCATGGAAGCGGTGGCCCATCTGCAGGCACAGATGCAAAAGCTCAACGCCGAGCAAGCGATGGCTCACGCGTCGGAACATGCCGATCAAGGCATGGGACAGATGGCTGCACAGATGGGACAACATGCCGGAACGCAAGGTGCCGAGGCGGGTATGAACGCGGGTGCCATGGGTGCGGACATGGGTGCTAGAGCTGGTCGTCAAGGTGCACAGCAAGGTGCTGCCCGTGGATTTTCGGCCGCTCAGATGGGTGGTGCGATCGCGGTATCATCCCATCGAACGCCCGGACAAGAGAACGCGGCATCCTCTTCCCATGCCGCTTCCGGTGGTATGGCGTTCATGCCTCGTCACTGACCACTATTTTTGATTCACTCCCCTCTTGTGAGGGGGAGCCGCTAACACTTCGCTTACATTGATATCGTAGAATCTCTCAAAACCATTTTCAAGGAATAGAGCCATGTTGTCCAAAAAGAGCGTTTTGGTGCTTCTCCTCTGTGGTGCGATCGCATCGTGTGCCATGGCGGAGGGGCATGGTGACGATACCCGCTCCAAACAGGGGATCGATGCACAGATCGAGAAAATATTGACCTCTCCTCCTTCCCAACGACGGATTCTGATGAACCGTTTCAAAGAAGAGTTGGCGACGATGAATCGACGACAGCGGATGGAGGCGATCGAACGGTTGAGAGAGCACATGCATTCGCGCTCACCCATGTCCTCCTCCGCCACCCATGGGGTCCCGACCGACCGAGAACGCTTGATCCAACAGGATCAGATGGACCATATGAAGCGTCTAGGCGATATGGAGGAGATGGGCCACAGGCAGGGAATGGATCAGTATATGGGGACCCATTTCAAAGAAGAAAACGGACATCTCGCCCCCAATCCCGCCAACCCGCCTCATTTTTCTGGCAACCCGCAAAGCCCCTCCCACGGCGGCGGGAATCCTTCATCAGGTGGCGTCTTCCATCCGATGCCATTCGGTCGATAGGGAGGTGAGGAGATGAGCAAACGCATCACGACACTATTGTTGGTCGGTGCCGTCGCCCTTTTTGGATACAGCGACACCGATATGGATGGGGTGGATGACCATATCGATCAATGCCCGAACACGCCGCTGACCGATATCGTGGACGCCAAGGGATGTTCCATCCGATCGGTCATCGTCGAAAATCACTTCGATATCGTCGCGGGGCTAGCCTACAGCCAATACAATTACCGACTCAATACCGAGAGCGATACGTGGACCACATCACTCCAACTCGATTGGTATCGTAACGATTTTACGTTGCAACTCTCGACCTCCTATTACAAGACCGACGCGGACAACTTCGACGACAAGGGGATGAACGACACATCGCTGACGGCTTACTATCGTTTCGATCAATTGGCGTGGGCTCCCCGACTGACGATCCAGGTAGGTGCGGGGCTCGTTTTTCCGACGTACGATACGGAGTTTGGCAACAACAAGACCGACTATCTAGGGGCGCTTTCGTTGAATTACGACATCCAAAACGTTTCTATTTTCGGAGGTTATACCTATACCTACGTCGGCGACGACGATGTCACCTACACCGGAACGGACGGGAACCTCTACGATATCCGCTATCAAAATACCAACGCGTTCAATGTAGGGGCCGGCTACCATGTGTCACCGAAACTTTACGCAAGCCTCTCCTACTACCGTGCCGACTCCATCTACGAAGGTGTGGACGATATCGAGAATATTTCTCTCTACGGTTTTTACAGCATCGACACCCATTGGTTCACGACCGCCAGTTACGCGTATGGGTTGAGTGATCAAACCAGCGACAACTACTTCTCTTTGCGCATCGGATACTACTTCTAAAACATCTCTTCCAGCAGCATTTTCGCCTCTTGATCCAAGAGGCGGTAGGGAAGACCTATGGCATCGTAGTAGGGACGGGTGGCACGTTCGAACGCCTTGCGCTCGTTATGTCTGAGATTGATGGTGAGATGGTAAGGAATATGGCGTCGTTGTAAAGCTTCGAGGCTCAGTAACGTATCGTTGATGGCGCCAAGACGCCCCGGCGCGACGAGCAGTGTCGTATGGGTATCGAAAAGGAGCGGCAAGTCGATCATCGACCGCTGTTCGTCGATCGGTACCATCAATCCTCCGGCCCCTTCGATAAAAAGGATGTCGCCCGCCGTCTCCAACCGTTTCAAAGCGCTTTCGATACGTTCCCACGGTATAGGATGTCCCGCTTTCGCGACGAAAGGAGCGGCGGGAAGGGCGTAACGGCAGGGGACGATCTCTTCGATCGACAGTCGTGCGGCATCGGGATTGAGCCGGCGGATCGCTTCGAGCAACGCTAGACCATCGGCGGGCCCCTCTTCGCCGACCCCCGTTTCGATCGGTTTGAAAGCGACGGGCCGCAAGCCTCGTTCGGCCGCCATTTCCATCAGTGTCAAAGTGGCGAAGGTTTTTCCGACGTCCGTATTGGTGGCGGTGACGAAGATTTTTCGCGTCATCAATCCTCTTTTCGTTATAATCTCTTCAAATAATCTTGACAGGACGGCAATCGATGAAACATTTTGAATATTTTAGCACACTGCTGCCCCAACTCGTGGGTGAGAAAGAGGGAGCGATCGCACCCGAGATCGTCCCATCGGCGGCATTCGGATACGCCACGGCCCAGGAGGCGGAAGCGATTTTCGCCGGCGAAGTCGAAAAACCCCTCTATGCCCGGATGGGTAATCCTACGACGAACAAACTCGAAACGGTACTTGCCAAGATGGAAGGGGGCATCGGCGCCGTCACCGCTTCTTCGGGCATGGGTGCGATCACGATGACGGTAGGCGCTTTCTGCGAACATGGGGATAGGGTATTGTGCATTGGGGGGTTTTTCGGAGGTACCTATGCCTTGATGAACGAGACGATGCCCCGTTTCGGTGTCGAACCTCTCTTTTGCGACGTGGACGATTTCGATGGGATGGAGCGGTTTTTGCAAGAGGGCGTCAAACTGGTGATGTGCGAAAGCGTAGGGAATCCCAACCTCAAACTGCCGGACATCCGTCGCATCGCCTTGTTGTGCGAAGAGTACGAAACCCTTTTCGTGGTCGACAACACCCTCACGCCTCTCATCGTCCAGCCATTGAAGATGGGGGCCGACATCGTCGTCCATTCGACGACCAAGATCATCAGTGGGCACTCGGCGGCTCTCGGCGGGGCGGTGGTCTTTCGGGCGTTGAAGGAGGAGAAGGAGAAGTTGCGCCATCCGCGCTACGCGTCGATTCATCCGATTCTGGACAAAGGGAAAGGCGCGATCAAAGCGATTTTGAAAAAACGGGCGTTGAGGGATTGGGGGATGAGTGCCAACGCCTTCGCGGCATTTTTGACGCTGATCGGTCTGGAGACGTTGCCGCTACGAACCAAGCGAGTCAACGAAACGGTGGAGAAAGTCGTTTCGTTGTTGCATGCCGAAAAGATCAAAGTGCGTCACCCCAGCCTGCAGGCGCATGAGCACCACCTGCGTTACGAAGCGCTCTTTCCAGATGGTTGTGGTCCGCTGTTGACACTCGAATGTGGAACGAAAGAGCGGGCGTTTCGGATGCTCAATCGCTCGAAGTTGATCACGCAGACCGCCAACGTGGGCGACAATCGGACACTGGGACTCCATATGGCCAGCACGATCTACCGGGATTTCGAAGGATTGGATAAGAAGATTTTGGGGATCACGGACGGTTTGGTACGAATGTCGATCGGGTTGGAGAGTGCGGTGGCCATCGCCGAAGATGTCATCGCCGCTTGGCGTCAAGCCGAATAGCGGTTGCAAAATTTCAGATTTGTGGTATACTTAAAATAATCTAAAACTACATCCGAAGGGAAAGGAAGAGCGTTGGCGCAGAAAGAGTGGATCGAGAGTGAGAGCGACGTCGAACTCGAAGAGCCGGAATTTTACAAAGTGATCATGTGGAACGACGATTATACGACGATGGATTTCGTTGTGGAAGTTTTGACCGATATATTCCATAAGAGTCATGAAGAAGCAATCGAGATCATGCTCGCCATTCATGAGAAGGGCAAAGGCGTCTGTGGGACCTATACCTACGAAATCGCCGAGACGAAGGTCCATCAGACGATCCAACGCGCCCGAGCCAACCAATTTCCCTTACGGGTCACGATGGAGAAAGAATGATAAGTAAAGATCTTAACGACATTTTCAAAGAGGCGGTCAAGTACGCCAAGATGCATCGACACGAATATTTGACGGTCGAGCATATCTTTTTGGCGATTTTACTCTCGCCGCAGGGAGCTGAAATTCTCAAAAAAGCGGGTGGCGATGTGGAGGAGATGAAGTCGCGCATCAACCAGCATCTCATGACGACCCTTCGGCCGCTTCCTGAAGGGGTGGTGCGAGAACCTTTCGAGACGGTCGCCCTTTCACGCGTCATCGAACAGATGATTCGCCATGCGCAAAGTGCGGACAAGAAGGAGGCGAGCGTAGGCGATCTACTGGCTTCCATATTCAACGAAGAGCACTCCTTCGCCGTAGCACTGATGAATGCCCAAGGTATCAACCGTCTGAGCATTCTGGAGATCATCACCGAAAACGATACGGCTCGCGAAGGCACTCGGGAGGAGAAAGAGGCCGAAAGCGAGTATCTGGAACAATTTACGACCAATTTGGTGGTGATGGCCAGACAAGGGAAGATCGATCCGGTTATCGGCCGAGATCAGGAGATCGAGCGGGTGATGCAGATCCTTTGCCGTCGCAAGAAGAACAATCCCGTGCTGGTCGGTGAGCCCGGTGTCGGTAAAACCGCGATCGCCGAAGGACTGGCGCTGGCGATCGCCGAAAGGAAAGTCCCGCCAATGCTCGAAAAGGCCGAAATATACGCGCTCGACATCGGCTCCTTGATCGCAGGGACCAAGTATCGTGGAGATTTCGAGAAACGTCTTAAAGGGGTGCTTCATGAGCTTTCCCAACGCAAAGATGCGATCCTGTTCATCGACGAGATCCACAATCTAGTCGGTGCCGGTGCCACCAACGGCGGTAGCATGGACGCGTCCAATCTCCTCAAACCAGCCTTGGCCAACGGCGGCCTCAAATGTATCGGTGCTACCACCTTCGAGGAGTATCGCAACTATTTCGAAAAGGACAGGGCGCTGAGCCGGCGTTTTGCCAAAGTGGACGTCAAGGAACCTGGCTTCGACGATACGCTCAAGATTCTCAAGGGTCTCAAGTACAAGTACGAAACGCACCATGACGTGCGCTTCAGTGAAAAAGCGCTGAAGGTGGCGATCGACCTCTCCGTCAAATATATGCACGAACGCTTCTTACCCGACAAGGCGATCGACATCATCGACGAGGTGGGCGCATCCTTCCGGCTCAAGGCACGCAAACGACGCCGTGTGAGTGAAAAGGATATCGAAGATGCGGTCAGTCGGATGTTGGGATTGCCGCCGGCGCGGGTCACCAGCGACGATTTGGCGACGCTGCAGAATCTGGAGAAGATCCTCAAAGCCAAAGTGATCGGTCAAGATCGTGCCGTCGAAGAGGTAGCGGCGGCCATCAAACGTTCGAGAGCAGGGCTCGGAGCGCCCAACAAACCGGTCGGCTCGTTCCTCTTCGCCGGTCCTACGGGGGTGGGCAAGACGGCGTTGGCCATCGAACTGGCCGAAGCGTTGGGGGTCCACTTCGAGCGCTTCGATATGAGCGAATATATGGAGAAGCACGCCGTCAGCCGTCTGATCGGTGCACCTCCCGGATACGTAGGGTACGAACAGGGCGGTCAGTTGACCGAAGCGATCCGTAAACACCCCCATACGGTGCTTCTGCTCGACGAGATCGAAAAAGCGCATCCCGACCTGATCCAGGTGCTTCTGCAAGTGATGGACAACGCGATGCTCACCGACAATACGGGCAACCGGGCCGACTTCAAAAACGTCATCATCATCATGACGTCCAATGTCGGGGCTGCGGAAGCCAACGTGATGGGCTTCGGTGCCCGGAGCGAAAGCAAGCACGATGCGGCGATCAAATCGGCTTTCAGTCCAGAATTTAGAAACCGTCTGGATGGCGTGATACGTTTCGATCATCTCAAGCCCGAACATGTTGAAAAGATCGTCGACAAATTCATCGACGAGCTCAACGCTCAAATGGCCGACAAAAAGATCGTCATCTCCCTGACCGACGCCGCCAAACGGTTGGTCGCCGAGGAGGGGTACGACGAAGCGATGGGTGCCAGACCGCTCGCTCGCGTCATCGCCGAGAGGATCAAGGCGCCTTTGACCGAAGAGATTCTTTTCGGCGACCTGCGTCAAGGGGGCGAGGTCCGCTTCGACGTGGATGGAAGCGGCAAACTTCGTTTCGAAGTGCTTGAGCGTGTCTGACGTTTCGCCGATTCCCCGTTTGGGATTCGATTATATTTTCCCCGATCCTCGGTTCGCGATGCGAGAGGGGTTGCTCGCCTATGGCGGTGATCTCAATCCCGATCGGGTATTGGCGGCCTACCGACGGGGCATTTTCCCATGGTACAACGAAGGGGACCCGATCCTGTGGTGGTCGCCCGATCCCCGTCTACTCCTTTATCCCGACGACTTCAAAATCCATCGATCTTTACGAAAAAAACTGCGGCAAAAGCGCTTTAGGGTAAAATTGGATACCCGTTTCGAAGCGGTGATGCGTCATTGCGGTGAAATCCCCAGGCACGGGCAGGAAGGGAGTTGGATCCTTCCTGAAGTGATCGAAAGCTATACCCGTCTGCATCATCGAGGATTCGCGCATTCGATCGAAGTCTACGACGAATCGGACGAGTTGGTGGGTGGTCTGTATGGGTTGAGTATCGGACGCGCTTTTTTCGGCGAGTCGATGTTTTCACTCAAACCCGACACCTCCAAAATCGCCCTGGCCCATCTGGTGAGATTGGCGCAAACGTGGGATTTCGCGTTTATCGATTGCCAGATTCCTAGTGAACATTTGATCCGGTTGGGTGCGGTACGGGTGCCGCGTGAGCGTTTTTTGGATGAATTGGAAGAGACCCAACGCTATCTCGGGGTCCCCGGAGACTGGAAAGAGCATCAAACTTTGATCGATGAGATGGCGTGGTGAGTACGATCACGGATGTCGACAACAAACGAAGGAGAGCGTGTGGTCAACGAAAATCTTGGTTTTTCCATGTGGCTGGATTTTATCGAAAGAGATTTTTTGCAACAGGATTTCAAGCGGCTTATCGAAGAGGGTACGATCAATGGGGCAACGAGCAATCCCGCCATCTTCGCCCACGCCATCGCAACCTCGCCGGCTTATACGGCACAACTCGACGAACTTGAAAATCATTCCGCCAAAGCCAAATACGAGGCATTGGCCAAAGAAGATATCAGGCGGGCGGCCGAAGCGTTGTCGCCCCTTTACGAGGCGGGGCGGGATGGCTTCGTCAGTATCGAGGTCGATCCTTTTTTATGCGACGATACCCAGGCGACGGTGGAAGAGGGACGAAGACTCCACCATCAGATCGGCATGCCCAATGTCATGATCAAAATCCCCGCTACGGATGCGGGTTATGAAGCGATGACCACGCTGATGGCGGAAGGGATCCCCGTCAACGCCACTTTGATCTTCTCCCCTGTCCAAGCTCTCAAGACACTCGATGCGATGGAGGCGGGATTGAAGATCGCCCATGCCGAAGGCAAAAGCGGTGTCCAGGGTGTTTTGAGCGTTTTTGTCAGTCGATTCGATCGATTGCTGGACAAAGAGTTGGTCGAAAAGGGTGTCGCACCGGGCCGCGTGGGTATCATGAACGCGGCGAGTATCTACAATTTGGTGGAAAACCGTGGCAAGAAGGAGCTTCGCACGCTATTTGCCAGTACGGGGGTCAAAGGGAATGCCTATAAAGCCGATTATTACATCAAAGAGTTGATGGCGCCTCATAGCGTCAATACGGCACCCCTGGCCACGATCGAAGCTTTCTTGAAAGATGTGGATCATCAGCCGCGTCTTCCGATCGACGACGTAGCGATTGGCCATTTTTTCGACAGGATCCACGAGGTGGGCATCGATATCAACGATGTCTACGATCGATTGCTGGAGGAGGGATTACGAGCCTTCAAAGACGCTTTCGCCACACTTTTAGCCCATCTGGAGTGAAATGATGACCCACGAAAAACGAGACAATTTTGTCGATGTCAATGAGCTAGATTTCGAAATCACCAAGAGAGTGCGCCGCTATCTCAAAGGATTGATCGAGCATGGCGGTAGCGATTTGCATATCAAAGCAGGATCGCAAGTACGCGCTCGTATCAATGGCGATATCGTGACGGTGACGAAGGAGAAGATCACTCATGACGAGTCGGTGCAGATGGCCAAGGAGATGCTCCGTGGGCGTTTCGCGGAGTTCGTCGAAAACAAGGAGATCGATTTTCTCTATCCTTACGACGAGAATACGCACTTTAGGGGCAACATGTTTTTTCAAATGGATGGAGTTTCGGCGGTTTTTCGCATCATTCCCGCCAAAATCGCGACAATCGACGAATTGGAACTTCCTTCGGCGGTGCATAAATTGACCGATATTCCCAGAGGCTTGGTGTTGGTCACCGGCGTCACCGGTTCGGGAAAATCGACGACACTGGCTGCGATCATCGACGAAATCAACAAAAAGCATAAAAAACATATCATCACGATCGAAGATCCCATCGAATTTGTCCACCAAGATCGTCGATGCTTGATCAATCAGCGAAGTATCGGTCAAGATTCGCTCAGCTTCTCTCGTGCGCTCAGGGCGGCGTTGCGGGAAGACCCTGACATCATTCTCGTAGGGGAGATGCGGGATGTGGAGACGATCGATACGGCACTGCACGCTGCCGAGACGGGCCATCTCGTGCTTTCGACACTCCATACGCTGGATGCGAAAGAGACGATCAACCGAACCATCAGCGTCTTCCCGGCAGAAGATCAAAATCGGGTGCGTCATACGTTGGCGTCGGTTTTACAGGGGATACTCTCCCAGCGTCTCGTCAAAACGGTCGATGGTGGCAGGACGGCTGCGATCGAGATTCTTTTCAATACCTCCTATATTCAGAAACTGATTTTGGAAAAACGAGATATCGAAATCAAGGAAGCTCTCGACGCCGGCACCCAGATCCATGGCACGCAAAGTTTCGACACCGCGTTGCTCAATCTCTACAAACAAGGAAAGATCTCCTACGAAACGGCGATGGAGAACGCCACCAGCCCCAACGACCTGAAGCTACGAATCGAAGGTATGGATGCCAATATCGAACCGGGACAATTGGGCACAGGCGTTCATATCAGCGAGCATGACTCAGACATTTTCGGATTAAAAGAAGATTAAACACATATTTGATAGAATTCGCGTCTCAAAGTGCCCTCGAGTACTTGGAATTTTTTTAGAAGGACAACATTATGTTGGAAGGAATCGTTAGAGAGAGTATCGGCAAAAGCGCCGCCAAGAAGCTACGCCGAGATGGTTATCTAATCGCCAACATCTACGGAAAGGGGCTGGAAAATGTCCATGCCGCGTTCAAAGTAGGTGAGTTTCTAAGAACCGTTCGCCACAAAGAGACGTTGGCGTTTCCCGTCAAAGTGGGCGATAAAGAGTTGAACGTCGTCATCCAAGAGTATCAGCTCGATCCCGTGACCGATATGATCGTTCATGTGGACTTGATGGTCGCACAACCGGGCGTCGTGACCCATTACATGGTCCCCGTCAAGACGGTCGGTACGCCGAAAGGTCTCAAAAACAAAGGGGTACTCGCCATTTCCAAACGACGCATCAAGGTCAAAGGTGCGATCGAAAACATTCCCGAAAGCTTCACCCTCGATGTCAGTGATCTGGATGTGGGAGATGCGATCTTGATCCGTGATATTCCCGAATCCGACAAATACAAAATCATGGTCGCCGGTCGCGTACCGGTCGTCGGAGTCATCAAAGCGAAGTAACGCTATATGTGGCTCATCGTCGGCCTGGGAAATCCGGGTCCCCGTTACGAACGAACGCGCCACAATATCGGCTTTCTAACCCTCGATCGATTGATCGAGGAGACGAAAGCCCATTCCCTCTCCTCTTCGTCGTTTCATGGCGAACTCCACAAGAAAGTTTCCACACTTTTTCTAAAACCCACGACCTATATGAATCGATCGGGTATCGCCGTGCAGGCGGTCAAGAATTTTTACAAGATCGAGATGGAAAAAATCATCGTCGTGCACGACGATTTGGACCTACCTTTCGGTGCGGTGCGTTTTAAAAAAGGTGGCGGAAGTGGTGGGCACAATGGACTCAAGTCGATCGATCAGATGATCGGTAACGACTATATGCGCATCAGGATGGGGATCGGAAAACCCGCCTACAAATCCCAAGTGATCGACTATGTATTGCAAGATTTTTCCGACGAGGAGTGGAAGGTACTGCCGCATTGGATCGATCACGCTGCCCAAGCGGCTTTGGAGTTGACACGTCATCCTCTCGATTTCGTCGCATCCCGCTATACGGTCAAATCACCCCAATGGAGTACCTCGTGAGGATGTTTCGATACGTCTCTTGGCTCTATCTCAAATCTTTTTTTCTCATCGCTTTCTCCCTCTCTTTTCTTTTCGCCGGTCTGGATTATCTGCAAAATGTGGAACGTTTGCACGGTTTCAATATCAAAGTGCTCTATCTTTTCTACAAAAGCGCTTATGCATTCGATCTTCTTTTCCCCCTCGCTTTGGTTTTTGGGATGATCCTGGCGAAAGTGACGCTGATTCGTTCGAATGCATTGCTCAGTTTCTATGCGCTAGGGTTTTCTAAAAAAAAGGTCCTGGCCCCCTTTTTCACCGTTTCTCTGCTTTTGACATTAGGATATGTGGGATTGCACACGACGTCCTTCGTCGATGCGGATATACAAGCGAAACATCTTATGGAAGGGAAAAAAGGAGTCGCTGTCAAAAAAGATCTTTTCGTCAAGTACGATGAGAGTTTCGTCTATATCGGCCGCTTGATCCCTGAGCGGCAAGAGGCACGGGACCTTCGCCTCTATCAAATGAAAAAAGGGAGACTCGTTCGTATTGTCTATGGCAAGCGAGCTACTTTCCGTGAGGATCACTGGACGATCGACGACGCCAAGATCGTCACCCTTCCGGCGGTCGAAAGACTCGGGGCCTATGGATTCAGGGTCAGCCATGCAAAAGGTTACGAAACGCTACAAGGCTTCAAACCCAAAATTCTCACCTCGGTGTTCGAAGGACGCCGTTATTATACGATTCAAGCGGCGTACGAAGCCTTTAGACTGCTGCTCTCTCAACACTTGGATACGCAAAAAGTCCGTAATCTTTTTTATCACATGGCCGTTACGCCTTTTTTCGCGATCGCTCTCGTGATCATCTTTTTCCTGGCCATTCCGCCCTATGCCCGTAGCTTCAACCTCTTTTTCGTCTCTTTCGTCCTCAGCGGTGCCACACTTTTCGTCTGGGGCGTGCTCTATCTCATGTTTCGTATCGGACGCAGCGGTATCGTCATCCCCGAACTCGGATCCGTGACGATCGTTTCGCTTCTTATCGTGGCAGCGGCTATTCAGTTCGTTCGCCGTAGTGAACGCATCTAACGCTTCAACCCTTTTTTCTTTTTTATTTGATAAAATAGAAAAAATTTGCAAAAAGGGTTCCTTTTGATCGATTTCGAAGGATTGGCGGAGCGGTTCGATACGCCGCTTTATGTTTACGATTTTGATGCCATCACACAACGTTTCGACAACCTCAAACGGGCCTTCGCCGCCAGAAAATCTCTCATCAGTTACGCGGTCAAAGCCAATTCCAACCTTTCCGTGATCTCCCATCTGGCATCGCTCGGTTCGGGTGCGGACTGTGTCTCCATCGGCGAAGTGAAACGGGCGCTCATGGCGGGCATACCCAAATACAAGATTATTTTTAGCGGAGTGGGAAAACGGGACGACGAGATCGAAGAGGCGTTGAACGAGGATATTTTGATGCTCAATCTCGAGAGTGAGGCGGAGATGGAGCGGGTCGAAACGATCGCCAGAAAGTTGGGTATCGAAGCACGGATCAGTATTCGAGTCAATCCCAACATCGATCCTAAAACCCACCCTTACATTTCGACGGGTCTTCATGAGAACAAATTTGGCGTGGATCTAGAGACCGCGAAACGCATGTACATCAAAGCACACCACAGCGATGCTCTCGATCCCGTGGGTATTCATTTTCATATCGGATCGCAACTGACCGATCTGGAGCCGATCCAAGAGGCGGCGGCGATCGTGGCGGATCT
>CAZORY010000015.1:0-18289 GCA_964582435.1 uncultured Campylobacterales bacterium | reverse complement strand
CACTCCTTTTGTCGATGGAGGAGTTGGCCAGCTAGCATCTTAGATATTGTCGATATGGCCGATGAAAGACGATCAGACGGTAGCCAACTCTTCCTTAAAGCGTTTGATTTTTTCGATGAGCGAGTGAATGATACGGCCATTGTCGTCGACGATGGCGGTCACTTCCGAAATTTTTTCACTCAGATGTCGCGTCATTTCCTTGGTCTGTTTGACTTCGTTTTCGATGATTTTCGAGTTTTCGATGTCGTCGCTACTGAGCGTGACGACCGTTTCGATTTTCCCTTCCGCTTCATCCATACTTTCGTTGGCTTGCGTACTCTTTTCCACCAAATCTTGCATACGTTTCGCATCCCGATCCACCTGTTGGGATACGTCGCTGACCGATTGAACGATGGTATTGATCGTGATATTGATTTCGCCAAGGCTTTTTTGTGTCTTTTCCGCCAAATTACGTACTTCATCCGCCACGACGGCGAAGCCTCTTCCGTGTTCGCCGGCTCTTGCGGCCTCGATAGCCGCGTTGAGAGCAAGAAGATTGGTTTGATCGGCGATATCGGAAATGATGCCAAGAACATCCTTGATCTGTGCCGTCGTATCGGCTAGACTTCGGAGCCGTTCGTTGACTTCCAAGCTTCGGCGATGTTGATCGTCGATGTTGCCGTTGAGCTCGTTGATGACATTTTGGGCTGTCTTGATCGACTCTCCGACGTTGGAGATTTCATGTTGAAGATGAGAAGAGAATTCGATGTTTTTGCGTCCCTCCTCTTCCGCGATGGCGAGAGAGTGGTCGATTTTGCCGGACATCGTCTTCGTCTCTTGAACGATTCTCTCGATGGCGTCGGCCGTCGTGGCGATTTTCTTTTCGAGTTGACCGATTTCGTCGGCCATTTCGCCGGTTTCCACGACCTTGAGGACTCTCTCCCTAAATTTGTTGATGGCTTTGAGAAGTTGTTCATATTCTAGACTGAACTTGGCATCGATATGCAACGGCTTGGAAAGTTTCATCGCCTCCAAATAGGCGATCATCTTTTTCGCGAGATCGACGCCGTTACGTTTTTCGTCGATATCGTGAACCAAAATCACCAACGCGACGACAACTTGAACGGCCGTACCGATGGGATTGTCGGTAAAAAGAAAAGCGTTGAGCAGCAATAAGACGATCCCGACCCAGTGAACCACACGCATTCGGAAAAACAGTGATCGAATCATACGATGACCTTTAATATACAGATCTATTTAAAATATTATCGACCGTCGATGGGATTTGGTTAATGGCTTGAAGCATTGAGAAGAGATGAAAGTTTTCGTATCGATACCAGACCTTCGGATATGGAGTCGATCAAGATACGAAAGAGGAGTTTTTCCAGTCAAAGCGTGGAGCTGATGGCGGGACTCGAACCCGCGACCTCTTGATTACGAATCAAGTGCTCTAGCCAGCTGAGCTACATCAGCACCGTCGAACTCTTTGAAGGCCAGCATTTTACATCAATAGATCGAAAAATTCAAGGGTCCGATAGCAAATTTTAAGTATAATCCGAAAAATTTTATTGGGAGCGATTGGAGATGGAAACTATCGAAACGGTCGATGCATTCAAAGCGTTGGTTGAAAAAACGGAGGCCCAAAAGGGTTATCGAAAGCCAGTGGCGTTCGGAATCTGTAGAGTCGATCGGGGTCAGAAAAATAGAGAGAAGATCTTGCAGGCGGTCTATCCGCTGATCAACTGGAACGAAAATTTCGGTTCGGCCGCCATATTCGTCGCGGCGCTGCAAGCGGCAGGTGAAACGATCGACTTTTCACAAAGCGAGCAACTTTTCACGATCGACGAAACGTTCATCGTCAAAGCGCTGGGAGCGTTCAAACCATTCTTGGCCGAGGCCTGTGGCGACAAACACCGAAACGTTCAGGTCATCAAGACACTGATGGGTGTCGCCGAAGCTCAGATGCTCGAAGATCTTTATAAAGTGGTCTTTTTATTCGAAGATGCCGCCCCTCGTAGTGTCGAAGCGGTCTATCTCAAACTCTACGCCCTCTCCACCGGCAAGGCGGCGTTGCGCAGTGTCAATCTCGATGGGGCGTTTGGTATCCTTCACAATTGCGCCTGGTTCGGTAACGAGCCATTCGAGCTGGATTGGTTGCGTGACAACGAGATCGAGCTCAAGCTCAACGGTGCCTATCCAGAGATCGAAAGCGTGGACAAATTCCCCCGTTATCTGCAGCATATCATCCCCGCCGACAACACCCGTATTCTCGATAGCGCGAAGGTCCGCATGGGCGCGCAACTGCACCCTGGCACGACCGTCATGCCGGGAGCTAGCTACATCAACTTCAACGCCGGCACCACGGGTCCGGTCATGGTCGAAGGGCGTATCAGCAGCTCCGCGATCGTCGGGCCCGGTAGCGACGTAGGCGGCGGCGCTTCGATCCTGGGTGTCTTGAGCGGTACCAACGGCAATCCTGTCACGATCGGTGAAAACGTACTACTCGGCGCCAACAGCGTCACGGGCATCCCTTTGGGCGATGGTTGTATCGTCGATGCGGGAATCGCCGTACTGGAGGGGACGAAATTTTTCATTTCAGGCGACGAGTTGATGAAGATCAAAGAGGTCAATCCCGACTGGAAGGTCGAAGTCGAAGAGGAAAACATCTTCAAGGGAGTGGAGCTCGCCGGGAAAAACGGTATACACTTCCGTCAAAACAGTACGACCGGTCAGATGATCGCGATGCGAAGCCGAAGGGAAGTGACGCTCAACGAAGCCCTTCACTAGAAGCCGCAAAAGCGTCGGGCCACAAACCATTTGAGAATGGCCGTAGTCGAATGAGAGAGCTCGTGTTGCTCGAGAGGAACGCTATTTAATTTGATTTTGCTAATGACGATCATCCCGGCGAAGACGCCGGCAAGCCAGGCGAAAAAGCCGTCGAGCCAACCGAACGTCTCCCCGATCTCGTAAGCGATCAGGAGGGGTCCGACGATCATCGCAGTATGCAAAACGTGAACGATCGCCAGACACTTTTTAGGCAGTGGCGGCAACAATTCGATGATGGGTCTATCCGTGTCGTGTCGATTCATCTTCATTACTTTACCAAAAGGAGGTCAATGTGGCAAACGATGTGATCATTTGGCACAATCCGCGTTGCGCCAAATCTCGTGAAGCGTTGAAACTGCTTCAAGAAAAAGGGATCGAACCCAAAATTTACAAGTATCTCGACGAACACCCGAGTGAAGAAGAGATCCGTTCGCTTCTGAAGATGTTGGGCGTAGGTCCTCGGGAGATCATGCGTACCAAAGAGAAACTCTACAAAGAGTTGAATCTCAAAGCGGTCGACGACGATGAGAAGTTGATCGAAGCGATGGTCGAGCATCCAAAACTTATCGAACGCCCCATCGTCATCCATAACGGCAAAGCCGTCCTAGGGCGTCCACCCCAAAAGGTGATCGAATGGATGGAAACCCAGCGGTGACCACCTGAAATTTACCGGTAGCGCAACCATTTAAAGAAGGAACGAAATGCTTCAAACCATCGATTTATCCAAACGATTCGGCGGACGGATACTTTTCGAAAACGTCAATCTCAAACTCGACGCCGGCAAACGTTACGGACTGATCGGCGCCAACGGGGCCGGGAAGAGTACCTTTTTGAAAATCGTCTCGGGCCAAGAAGAGCCTTCCAGCGGCGAAATCGTCATTCAAAACGGCGCGAAAGTCGGCGTACTGGGACAAAACCAGTTCGCGTTCGAAGATTTCACGATCGCCGAAGCGGTGCTGTATGGCAATAGACGGCTCTACGAGGCCATCAAGGAGAAAGAACGCCTCTACATGGAAGGCAACTTCGACGACGAGAAGGTCAACGAGCGTCTGGGTGAGTTGGAGATGATCTGTGTCGAAGAGGACCCGATGTACGAATACGACGTGCGGATCAAAAAAATTCTCGAAGAGCTGGGCTTTCCCGAAAGTCAACACAACGATTTGATGAGTTCGTTGCCGAGTGCCGACAAATTCAAAGTGCTTCTCGCGCAAGTCCTTTTTCCCAAGCCCGATATTCTCTTTCTCGACGAGCCGACCAACAACCTCGACATTCATGCGATCGCCTGGCTCGAAGAACAACTCAAACGCCACGAAGGGACGATGATCGTCATCTCCCACGACCGACACTTTCTCAATGCCGTCGTCACACATATTCTCGATTTGGATTTCAAAACGATTCGTGAATTTACCGGCAACTACGACGATTGGTATATCGCCAGCAACCTGCTGCAAAAACAACGAGAGATGGAGCGGGCCAAAAAGCTCAAAGAGAAAGAGCAGCTCGAAAACTTCATCCGCCGTTTCAGCGCCAACGCCTCCAAGGCCAAGCAGGCCACCAGTCGCCAAAAACAGCTCGAAAAGCTCGATCTCAGCGCTTTACAAACCTCCAGCAGACGCGATCCTTCCATCGTGTTCAAAATGCGGCGTGCCATCGGAAAGGAGGCGTTGGAGCTCGAAAAGGTGAGTAAGCGTTTCGGTGACCATGTGGTTTTCGACAATCTATCGCTCAAGGTCGATCCCGGTGACAAAATCGCGCTGATCGGTCCCAACGGCGTGGGCAAGACGACACTATGCAAAATGATCATGAACGACGGACTCGCACCCGATAGCGGTGAGATTCGATGGGGGGCGACCGTCGAGCCTAGCTATTTTCCTCAAGATACGACCGATCGTATACAAGGAACCGAAACGCTCTACGAATGGTTGAGAAATTTCGACCGTGAGGCAGATATCTCCGAGATTCGCAATTGTCTGGGAAGAATGCTTTTTAGTGGTGAAGAGCAAGAAAAGAGTATCGAAAAAATCAGCGGGGGCGAAAAGCATCGGATGATGCTGAGCAAAATGATGCTGCAACAAGGAAATTTCCTGGTCCTCGACGAGCCAACCAACCATCTCGATCTGGAAGCGATCATCGCTCTGGGCGAAGCGTTGTACAATTTCAAAGGAAACGTCATCTGCGTGACCCACGACCGGGAATTGATCGACGCCTTCGCCAACCGTATCGTCGAGATCAAACCAGGGGGCGAGATCGTGGACTTCGCCGGCAATTACGAAGCTTATGCCGAATCGATCGGTGAAACGGCGGAGGCTTGATGGCGGAGGGTATCAAACTCGATATCGACTGGAGCGATCTAGGCGAGGGATGGGTTTCGGATAACAGAAGCGAACGATCTTCAGATATCGAAACCCTTCCGCCCAATGAACATCGTCTCGTGATCCGTTTCGAGAAACGACGGGGGAAACCGGTGACGATGGCCGGTGAATTCTTCCTTCCCAAATCGGATATTCAGCCACTACTCAAGAAGGTCAAATCGCGCCTTGGGTGTGGCGGTACGTTCAAAAAGGGATGGCTTGAAGTGCAGGGCCGTAAAACGGAGCTATTGAAAGAGGTGTTGCGTCAGGAGGGTTTCCTCTTTAAAAGATAGCGAAAGCACCTTTCGATAATTCGTATATATAATAATTTGAAAAAGATTTAATTATAACATATATGAATTGATCCATATCAATTGCAATAGAAATAAAAATTATGTATCATTGTCTCAAAAATAGAAGGAGAACGATGATGCGTATTTGGATTGCACTGTTGATAGGCGCCGTCGTAGGTATCGGCGCACAGGCTCAAATGCAGCCGAAAGAGGCTTACGATTGGATGGTGAAAGTACTGAGTGGCGAGTGGAAAATGTCTCCCGCCGATCGGCAAATCGGTACGACGGGCGCTCATCTGCATCCCGCGGTCAAACGACTTTTAGGAACTGATCGAGTAGGTGTCGCGTACAAAGTGATCGGCCGCGGTGCCACGTTGCAAGAAGATCTATTGCCCAACACGATGAAGCAGATGGTGACGATGTACTACTGCAACGACTTTCATCACTGTACCCAATTGGAAGCGACCCATTACTGCGCCAAGCAAAACCATCCTGCCTTCGTTTTCAATACCGAGGAGAGCACCAAAACCCACCTAGTTTTCGATTGTGATGAAGAGAACTCGGATGTCTGCGATTCCGACGAGGCCCATATCCACCATATCATTCTCGATCTATCCAACCACAACAATCATCTCAAGTCCTCCTACATCTCCTATAAAAATGGCGAACGGGCCAGTAAACATTCGATCTACCATTTCGATCGGAAAAAATAGTCTTTTGCGGCGTTCACCCTCTTTGACGAGGGTGGCGTTCGTTCGTCATATGCGACGCGTATTGTAATCGTGTAATATCTTCGAAAATCATCAACCCCGTAGCGTTGTCTTTGCAAGGTGTGGTCAACCCTCGAACCGTCGGGCAAATTTTGAGTTTGACGTAGGGATGTAGGTTGTAGCCATCGAACCAGTTCGTGATATACTCCCAATCCGATTTTTGCGCGAGGCGATGTTCGTTATGGTCGATCTGTCCCATCACCATCGTACCTATCACCAAAGCGGCGACGACGAGGATCTCTTTTTTATGGACTCTTTTCATGACGACTCCTTTGTATGTTGGAATGTCGTCATTTTAAAAGCTTGCGATGAACCGAGAATGTGTGAAAATAAATTTGCCGTCAATGGCGATGAACGGCCGGTCGTAAAAAAGTTTTTTCGAAAAGGGAGAGACCGCCCAAAAGATAGATCGTCGCCTTTTGCACGAAGATGTCCGCTTTGAGCGCCGCTTCCTTGGCATGTGCTTTTGCAAGATCGGCAATGGCGCGACTCAATTCGTCGGCACTGGCGAGTTGGTTTTCGAAGCGTCCTTCGGTAAGACGGTAGTAAGCCTCCTGAGCTTTGACCTGCATCCGGGCACTTAGATGTCTTGAGAGAAGGGCGCCCAAATCCAAAAAGGCGTTGTCGAGTTCCGTACGAATGCGTTTTCTGTAATCTTCCAGCGCAATCTTGGATGCCAAAGCTTTGGCCCTGGCGGCTTCGACGCGCTGTTGATCGCCGAAACCGTGGAAAAGGTTCCAACTCGCTTGCATACCCAAAAAACTTTGATCGGCATTGCGGTAGCCGTCACCGTTCATTCGAAGGGTATCTCCTTGTTTTTTCACCGCTGCGACCACGGCGACCGTAGGATAATAAGCACTTTTAGCCATTTCGATTCGGGTCCGATCCATGTGCAGACTCGCTTCGAGCGCTTTGAGATCTTCGCGACCCATCGTGGCGATTCGTATCGTCTTCTCTTTATCGATGGATGGTGTGACGTCCGCAAGGCTCTCGACGTCGGTCACGGGGGTATCGACAAGATAGGAGAGCTGGTTGAGGAAGCGAGCTTTTTGGGTTTTCGTTGCGGTCATTTGTGCTTCGATCGCGAATTTTTTAGCTTCGATGTTGTAAAGGTCGGCGGGCGCTAGCAGGCCATTATCGTACAGACCTTTGGCTTTGCGATAGGCCTTTTCGATCGCTTCCTGGGCGGCGCGTTGGGCCTTCAAGGTTTTGTCGGCGGTATAGACTGCGGCGCAAAGACGCGTCGTTTGAAGATAGAGTTTGCGTTGGAGATCGAGGCGTTTGAGATGGGCCATCTCTTTGGCGTATTCGCTCCGGTCGATCATGGCGGTGATCGCGAATCCTGTAAAGAGAGGGTAGGAGAGGGTGATGTCCCCCACCCACTGCTCTTTGGTGCCCATCGGAATTTCCGGTTCGAGTCCAGGAAGATTGAAATGAAGGATCATCGTCGGCGTCTCTTTGAGATGTAGCGCTTGTAGATGGGCCTCTAGCATAGGCAGATTGCGACTCTTGGCCGCGCTAGCTTCGTGGATGGCGGCCACCTCCAACTGTTTGGCACTTTGAAGGGGCAAAGCGTGGCGGACATGCTCCAAGATTTGTCGATAGCTTTGTGCGTTGACAAGGATCGGAATCATCAAGAGTGTCCATCGGATCGTTTTAATCATCGGAAGCCTCCTGTAGGCGTGATTTGTAGGGAAAAAAGAGCAACAACACGAACAAAGAGCCGACAAGCCCCCAATATCCTGCGTGCATGAAAGTGTTGTAGAAGCCGTAATTGGCACTCATCAACGTTTCGTATTGGGAGAAAATGGCTTGAAGTTTCGCGACGGATAGGTGCGAAAGGTAACGGGCTTGCTCCAAGAACCATCGCAGATAATCGATGTTCTGCAACTCGTTCATGCGTAAAAAGTGCATATTTTTGAAATACTCCATATTGTTGGTCGCCAGTGCCGTACCGAAACTACCGCCTACGAAACGGAAGTAATCCATCAGTACGATGGCCAACTCGCCTTTGTGACCGGGCGCGTTTTGGAGGACCAACACCGTCACGGGGGCGAAAAAGAGTCCCATCCCGATGCCGAATGGAATGGTCAGCAGCATCGCTTGGTGAATAGGGGTGTAATAGTTGAGTGTCGGCAAAAGCAGCATGGAAGCCAGAATGTAGACGATCGTCGCCAGAGCGACCGTCTTTTTGGCTCCGATCTTGTCGGCCAAGATTCCGGCAAGCGGCGAAAATATACCGATGAAAATGGCGAAAGCGAAGACCGCGATCCCCGCATCTAGGGTTGGAAGCTGCTTGATATGTTCGTAGTAGACCGGCAACAGATAAAAATATTGGTACATCGAAAAACCGAGAATGAAGAAATAGATCATGATGCCGTTGGCGAAATAGGGGTTTTTGAAGAGGCTAAAATCGATCAGTTTGTGCTTGGACCACATTTCACTCAAAAGATAGAGCAAAAAGCCGACGATGGCGAAAAGAAGGAGCAGTCCGATCAAGGAGCTGTGCAGCCAGCCGTATTGCTGTCCTTTCGAGAGCATGACCAGAAGGCTGACCGTTGCGAAAGAGAGGAGTACGAAACTGACGAAATTGAATCTTAGTTTGGTAAAAAAAGACTCCCTGGGCAAAAAAACGATCCCGGCGACCAGGAGCAAGACCCCGACGGGGACATTGATGAAGAAGACCATACGCCAATGGTAGTACTCCGTCAGATACCCTCCGATCGTAGGGCCGAGTGCCGGAGCGAAACTGACGCCGAGGCCGTAAAGTCCCATCGCGAGACCTTGCATGCTCGGCGGAAAATAGCTGAAGATCATGATATGGCTGGTGACCATGATCAGCGCTTCGCCCATACCTTGGATCACGCGCCAGACGACGATTTGCGCCAGGGAGGAGGAGAGCCCGCACATCATCGACGCGATCGTGAAGAGGGCGACACCGGCTATAAAGATCGATTTGGCACCGAAACGTTTGATCAAATATTCGGTGATCAGTAGTGCGATGGCGGCCGCGACCATATAACTGGTGATGATCCACTGCACGCCGTACATATCGGTCGCCAGCGGACCTGTCAATTTGGGCACGATCACATCCACGACCGTCGTATCCAAAATCGCCATGAAGGCACCCGTCATGACGATGATGGAGAAGATAGTTCGTTCCTTGGGCGTAATATCCCACGGCTCTTTTCGTTCTCGACTCATCGGACGCTCTTTCGCATCATCTCTCCTCTCGTGCCATGGTCATCGTCGCTCGATCGCGACGGTCGCACCCATTCCCGCTCTAAGGCCCTCTTTCTCTTTCAGTTGGATACGTATTTTGAAACGTTGGTCCAGTTTCGTGAACTCACCGCTGGCGATATCTCGTGGGACCAAGCTGAACGTCGATGCGGACGTCGGGGCGATCGACTCGACGATGCCCGAATAGGTTCTATCCGGTATCGCATCGACGGTGATCGTGACGTGAGCGCCAGGCACGACGCCATGAAGTTTCTTTTCACTGAGCAATACCTCGCAATAGAGGGCGTCGGGATCGGTAAGGGCGTAGATCGGTTCACCGCTTTTGACGACTCTGGGCGCATCGGTGAATTTTTTGGCGACGATTCCGTCGAAGGGGGCGACCAGACGGGTGTAGGCTATTTTGTTTTCTACGGATTCAAGCTCTTTTTTACGGGCATCGAGGCCTTTTTGGCGAGCCTGAATCTCTTTGGCCAATTCGGCGATCTGTCGGCTTTGTACCTTCGCCAAACGATAGGCGTCGCTCGCTTGGCGCTTGGAGTCTTGCAAGGCGTCCAACTCTCGCCGCATACCTGAAATTTCGTCGCTCAAAGCATCCGTTTCCATTTGGATGCGTTCGTACTCGCTCGGACTGATGAGGCGATTCCGTAGCATATTGGCATATCGCTTCCGATCCTTTTGGAGTTTTTTCAAACGTATTGCGGCCGCTTCTATCTTGAAAGACAAGGCGGCCATCTTGTTCTCGATGGCGGCGATATCCGTGGCGGCTATCTTTTGTTTCAATGCCAACGACTGGCTGAGCCGTTCCTTTTTGAGCATCAATCCTTCGATAGCCTTCGTCATACTTTCGATCGACTTTTCGACCCGCGCTTTCGTCACGAGGAAATCTTTCGGATCGATACGGGCCAGCAACTCTCCTTTTTTGACGGCGGCATTCTCCTCTTTGGTCATCTCGATCATTTTGCCTTTGACTTTGAAAGCGAGCCAAGCCAATCTGTCGCTTTTGATGAAAGCCGCGTCACTGACCGCATGTTTCGAGCGGTAGTGGAGATAGTCGTAACCCAACACGACGAAAAGAACTACGAGGGCCAAAATGATGAAAGTACCGACCTTTTTGACCATACACCATCCTGAAAATGAATTGAATTCATCTAAATATTATCTAATTCAAAATTAAGAGCTTCTGATATAGAATGGGGATTAGACGATCGAATAAGATGGGCAAGGTGGAATTTTGAAAGAGAAAATTAAAGAAAAGGTCACGGAAGCGAAACGACAGTTGATTGTCGAAGAGGTTGCGAAACTTTTCGAAGAAGAGGGTTTCGATCGGCTCAAAATGGCCGATATCGCAAAAAGACTCGGAATGTCGGTCGGCGCCTTGTACAACCTTTTCGACTCCAAGGACTCCCTCTATTATGCCTATATTACCTACCAAATCGAAGGTTTTTACCAAAAACTCTTGCACCTTTGTGAAGGCGAAAATGATCCCGAACGCTGCTTGCAACGGTATGTGGAACAGAAATTTTCCGTCTTTTCCGCCAAGCGCAAAGCGATCGAAGATCCTGTCGTGGGTGATCCTCTCTTTTTTCTCAAGATGAATACCCAAAAAAGCGATCCCGCCCAACCGATCTTCGACTTTTTGGCCTCCCTTTTTTCGGCCGTTGAAAAGCGGATACCCCTCAAAGAGAAAGATCCTCTCAAAACGGCCTATCTTTTCAATGCGTACACGACGGGTTATATCGAATACTGGATACACTACGAAACGGCGCTCGACGACGAGCCGGAGAAAGTGGTGGCGATCTTTTTGCGCGGGATGGCCGAATGAAAAGCAAAGGAAAGATTTCGTTGGTGCTCGGAAGCGGCGGAGCCAGAGGGTATGCCCATATTGGGGTGATCGAAGCTTTGACGCAGGCAGGTTACGAGATCGCATCCATCTGTGGGGCTTCGATGGGCGCTCTGATCGGAGGTCTGTATGCGTGCGGCAAATTGGATCGCTACAAAGAATGGGTCCTCTCTCTCGATGCCTTCGATGTGGCGGCCCTTTTGGACCTCTCTTTCTCCAAAGGAGGCATCATCGAAGGCGAGAAGGTCTTCGACAAGCTGGCAGGGATGATCGGTCCAACCGATATAGAATCCTTGCCTATACATTTCACGGCGGTGGCTACCGACATCGTCCGCAAAAAAGAGGTCTGGTTTCAGCGAGGCGACCTGCTCGAAGCGATACGGGCATCCATCGCCATTCCCTCCATATTCACTCCCGTCGAAAAGGATGGCATGGTTCTCGTCGATGGGGGCGCACTCAACCCGCTACCGGTCGCGCCGACGCAGTCGGATTTGACCGATTTGACGATCGCCGTCAATCTTTACGCCGATAGACCCAAACCCATCATCGGCATCGAACAAGAAGAGGTGGATCGTAAAAACTCTATAGAAACGATGGTCAAAGAGCTCTTTTTGAGAGCCAAAGAAGAGAAAAAGTTCACGATGTTCGATATACTCGACAAAACTTTCGATACCATGCAGGACGCTTTGACCCGCTATCGGATCGGTGGGTATCCTCCCGACGTCATGATCGATATTTCGATGCACGTATGCGATACGTTCGATTTCCATAAAGCCAAAGAGGTGATCGCATCGGGACGATTGGCGGCCGACGAGGCGATCGCTCGCATGGAAAGTGGATTGAAAACTAAAAGGCGGATATAACATGAAATCGTTGATCAAACAGTATTGGCCCGGCTTAGTGGGGGCTCTTCTGATCGCCGTAGCGGGCTGGATGATCTATCTCAAACTCCACCCCAAGACCCTTCCACCCAATCTGATCCAAGGGGTGGGGCGTATCGACGGGGATCTGGTCAACCTCGGGAGTCAATATCCAGGCCGCCTCGTAAAAGTCACGGTCGAAGATGGACAGAAGATCACCGAGAACGATCGAGTCGCCCAGATTGATAGTAAAGAATATGAAGCTAGGCTCGCTGCTGCGAAAGCGCAACTGAAAGCCCGTGAAATGGAATACAAGGCCCAATCGACAGCATATGCCGTGGCCCAAAAGACCGTACCTCTGGATCTCAATCGTACCCGAGCGCAATTACGAAAAATTCGAGCGGATCGTACGATGTTGGCACGCCGGATCGATTCGCTCGAGAGTCTGGTCGAGCAGGATAGGAGAGATTTTGGTCGTATTCGAAATCTCTACGACAAACGGTTGATTCAAAAAGAGCAGCTTGAAAAAATGGCGCTCAAGCTTAAGACCGACCGCAATCGACTGGCGGCGGCGAAGAAAAAGATGGTTTTGGTGGATGCTTCCTATCAAGCGGCCATGGCGGACTATATGGCGGCCAAAGCCCATCAAGAGAGTTTGAAGGCTCAAAAAGCTTCACTGGAAGCACTTGCCGCTGGGGTAGAGGCCGCCAAAGCGCAAGTCGATGAAATCGAAGCGATCCTCGATGATCTTACGATTCGCTCGCCGTTAAGCGGTTTCGTCGTCGAAAAGATCGCCTACCCCGGTGAAGTGCTTGCCGCGGGTATGCCGGTGGCGACTCTGATCGATCCGCACTCCCTCTATCTCAAAATTTTTGTCGATACGATTCAAAACGGCAAGATAAAAATCGGCGATAAAGCGGTCATTTTTCTCGATGCCGCACCGGATAGAGCCATACCCGCCAAAGTGGTCAGGATCGCTCGTCAAGCGGAATTCACCCCTAAAGAGGTCAATGTTCGAAGTGACCGTATCCAACGTGTTTTCGCCGTTCATCTCAAACCTCTGAATCTCGATCCAACGCTCAAATTGGGGCTTCCGGCCATCGGTGTCGTTTCACTCGACGGCAAAGGCTTGCCGAAGTCCCTGCGGGATTTACCACAGCTTTGACGGATGATCGGGTGAAAATTGAATAGACTCGTCGGCCGGTCTTGCCCGACCATTCGCTCTTGATAGGTAAAGGAGTTGTATGTCCAAACGCCGTTGGCTACGTACCATCGATCCGAATGTCGTCCGGCTTGGATGGACCAGTTTCTTTACGGATATGGCATCGGCGATGGTGACACCGATATTGCCGATTTTCGTCGTCAATGTCTTGCACCAAGGGATGGAAAAGCTTGGAGTCATCGTCGCGATCGCGACGTTCGTCTCCTATGCATTGAGATTGTTGTCAGGATACGTCGCCGACCGTTACGGTATCGTCAAACCGATGGTCGTGACCGGATACGCGCTCTCGGCACTCTCCAAACCGTTGATAGGATTTTGCCACGGCTACAAAAGCGTCGCGACGCTCAAAGCTTTGGAGAGATTGGGCAAAGCCCTTCGGTCGGCCCCCAAAGATATGATGATCGCCCATTACGGTGGCAAGCGGCAGGGGCGAACGTTCGGTTTTCACAAAACGCTCGATATCGGTGGCGAACTGAGCGGAACGCTTCTACTCTTTTTGATCTTGACGTGGCTAGGCGAGAGCGAGACGGTGATGCGGGGAATTTTTTACGGAACGCTCCTGCCGGGGCTCGTGGGAGTGGCGATCGTCGTTTTTTGGGTATCGGACATTCCTCCACCTCAGCGTCATATCACCCCATTTTCTTGGGTGGCGAACGATAAGAGGATCATCGGAAAATTACTCTACTATTTTGGCTTCCTGCTTTTTTTCTTCGGGGATGCCTTTTTCACGATGCAAGCTAGCCAGATCGGTATTTCCACGGCGCTCATTCCTTTACTTTTCGTGCTTTTTACGGCCACTCAGACGGCGAGCAGTTACGTGGTCGGCCTAGCCGTCGATCGTTGGGGTTACGAACGTGTGATGGGGTGGGCCTATCTATCAGGAGTCGTGGCTCTGGGGCTATTGGCACTTGAAGAGAGGCTAGCGACCTGGGCGGCCTTTTTCTTTTTCGCACTTTTTACGGTCGCCTCCTTGAACGCCAATCGTGCGATGATCGGCGCCCAATCGAAAAATAGAGGATCGGTGTACGGCATCTTCTATGCAGGTGTGGCCATCGCGGGTGCCTTGGGGGCTTTGGCGATCGGCTGGATCTGGGAGCGCTGGGGGATGGAGGCGGCGATCGTCTACGCCCTATCCGGTACTTCGATAGTCACAGCGATCTTTTGGGTTGACCTATCGACGAGGAGATGGCGTGGCGATTCTTGAGGTCGAAAAGGTGACGGTACGTTACAAGAGCGTCACGGCGATCGAGCAGGCATCTTTGTCGGCGGATGAAGGAGAAATCCTGGGTTTCATCGGTGCCGACGGTGCGGGGAAAAGTTCCCTGATGCACGCCATCGCCGGTGTGGGACGTTTTGAAGGTCTCGTGCGCTTTGACGGCATCGCTTATCGTTCGCCCAAGGAAGCCGAAACACTCAAGTCATTCATCGGACTCATGCCCCAGGGCATCGGATTGGTCCTCTACAAAAACCTGACGGTCGGTGAACATCTCGAGTTTTTCGCGAAAATTCGTAATATCCGACAAGACGAAGCTTTTCGATCCTATCGCCGTCGATTGTTGGAGATGGCGGGACTGGAGGCGTTCATCGATCGCCAAGCCGGGAAATTGAGCGGAGGCATGATGCAAAAGCTCTCCCTCATCTGCACGCTTTTGCACCGTCCGAAATTGTTGATTCTCGACGAACCGACCACCGGTGTCGATCCGCTCAGTCGTTTGGAACTGTGGGAGATTCTCGACGAAATCAGACGTCAAGAAGGTACGGTCGCACTTGTAAGTACCGCCTATATGCAAGAGGCCGCGAAGATGGATCGTATCTTTCTCTTCGACGAAGGGCATATCATCGCCGACGGGACGGCCGAGTCGTTGATCGATAGGGTACGGCCCTATACCTATCGTAGCGTACCGTGCCCCAAGGGGCACCGATGCATCGCCACGGGTCACGCCACCTACGCCCTGGAACCTTTGGACGCACCTTCCAAAGAACCGACGCTGGAAGCGCTCTTTTTTGTCAATGCCCTGGAAAAAGGCAAAGTCATTCCTCCTATCGAAGTAGGGGAGAGGGAGAATCCCGAAGCTATTCCCAAAGTGGTCATGGAGGCCAAAGGATTGACTAAACGCTTCGATGATTTCATAGCCGACGATCATATCGACATGCGTTTGGAAGGTGGGGAGATTTTGGGTCTTTTGGGGGCCAACGGGGCAGGCAAGACCACGTTCATCAAGATGCTGCTGGGTCTTTATCCCATCGACGAAGGCGAGCTGACGCTGCTGGGTCAGCCCATACGAAGCGCCAAGGATCGTCGAACTCTCAAAGCCCGTATCGGATACGTCAGTCAGCATTTCGCACTTTACAAGGATATGACGGTCCGGGAAAATCTACTATATTTTGCGAATATGCACCGCATACCACCCGATAAAGCGGTCCGTCGTATCACCCGTTATGCCCGAGAACTTGGCTTTTCGCCCTATATGGACAAACGACCGATCGAACTACCCTTGGGCATCAACCAACGCTTTTCCGTTGCGGCGGCGTTGCTGCACGAACCGGTGGTACTCTTTTTGGACGAACCGACCTCGGGTGTGGATGCGATCGCTAGAAGCCAATTTTGGCAGATGTTGCAGCTTCTCAAAAAAAAGTGGGGAATCGCCATTTTGATCACGACACACTATATGAGTGAAGCGGAGTTTTGCGATCGTGTCGTACTTCTCAAACAGGGGCGTAAAATCGCCGACGATCGCGTCGAAAATCTCTACAAAGCCTATCCGAACGCCAAAAGTTTCGAAGAGATTTTTCTGCATTTCTATGCGAAGGGCGTTTCATGAACGTCGGTGTCGTCAAAGCCTACATGCTCAAAGAGATCAAAGATCTGATACGCTCTAAAATGATCGTACTCGTCTATTTGCTCCCGACGATGATCATCATTCTATTCGGCTATGGGATACGCATGGAAGTGACCCATGCGAGAACGTTGATCATCGACAAGGACGCCAGCCACCTTTCACGCGATTTGATCGCCCGTTTCGAACACTCCAAATATTTCGATACACAAGTCGCCGCCATCGATGAATCGGCGGCACTTCGCCGACTCAAGCAAGCTAAGATCGATATTTTGATGATCATTCCCAGTGGTTTCGAGCGCAGGGTCGAGCACGGCCAAAAGAGCGAAATCGCCGTCTTCGTCGATGGTGCCTTTCCCGTAAGGGCGGAAACGATGAGCAACTACGTGACCGGTGTCGTCTATCATGCCGCCGCCAGCCTTCTACCTCCCCGAAAAACTCGCCTCATCGCTATCGATCCACGCAATCTTTTCAACCAGGCGATGCGTGACGAAGATGCGATCGTTCCGGGACTTCTAGGACTGATCCTTCTGGTCGCCCCGGCGATTCTAGCGGCGCTACTCATCGTCAAGGAAAAAGAGGAGGGTACCATCTTCAACTTCTATTCGTCCCCCGTGAGTAAAAGAGAGTTCCTGGTGGCCAAACTACTCCCCGCTTTCATGCTCCACTCCCTCAATCTTTTCATCCTCTTTCTCTGGGCCACTTGGCTCTTTGGCGTGCCGTTTCGAGGAAGCTTCACACTTTACTGGGTCGCAGGGGAGCTTTATATCCTCATCAGCTTGGGCGTCGGACTCCTCGTCTCCATCGTCACCCGTACCCAAATCGTCGCGATCGTCTTGACGATCATCATCACGATCATTCCCGGATTCCTCTATAGCGGGATGCTGATGCCTATCTCTTCCATGTCGGGTGAATCGAAAATCGAAGCTCACATCTATCCCGTCATGTATTTCAACCATATCGTCTACGACACGTTTCTCATCGGACAGGGTTTGGCATCGCCCAAAAATCTACTCTATCTAATGATCCTTCTCCTCTACGCCATAGGTATCGTGACGCTCGGTACATGGCTCGTCAAAAAGGAGTTGCGATGAGGATTTTTCTTTCGCTCGTAGCCAAGGAGATCATCGCCTTTTTCCGTTCATGGGGGCTGGTGGCGGTGGTCCTTTATTCGTTCACTCTCGATATCTACATCGCCGGGCAAGGCATAGAGATGCAGGCCAAAAACGTATCGGTCGGCTACGTGGACGAAACGGGTGGGGGATTGAGTGGCAAGATACTTTCCCATCTTCACGCCCCTCAGTTCCAAAAGCCTCGACGCTTCACCTCGCAACATGCACTCTACGATGCCATACGCAATCGAGAAATCATGATCGGTCTACTTTTCGACGAAGATTTTGCCAGACGATTCGCCAAAAATGGACAAACGACCCTCAACATTCTGATCGACGCCATTTCAGCGACACAAAGTTACCAAGCGCTCCAATATTTGCAAAACATCGTCCTCGACTTTACCCATCCCGATTTTCCGGTGGCCTTCAAAGTCCACAAACTTTTCAACCAAAATGCCAATACCAAGTGGTTCATGGCATTGGCCGAGATGCTATCGGTCACGACACTGTTAGGGGTCATTCTAACCGCAGCCGTTTTCGTCAGAGAAAAAGAGAACGGGACGTGGGATATCATGCTGTTGATGCCGATCGACCCCAAGCTTATCATTTTGGCCAAAAGTTTTTCCCAAGTGCTCATACTTATGGGAGGAGAGGTGATCGCGGTAGGTCTCGTTCTCTTCGGCGCTTTCCATGTCCCGATCAATGGATCGCTGGCCGCCTTTTTCATCCTCTCCTTTTTCTACGCGTTCACGAGTGCCGGCATCGGTCTTTTCGTCGCCGCGGTCAGTAAAAGTATGTTGCAAGTGGCGCAACTTTCGATTCTGATCATGATGCCTCTCATCTTTCTTAGCGGTGCTTGGACACCGATTCACGCGACGCATCCTTTGTTGCAGGAGCTCTCCTTACTTTCACCTCTGCGCTACTATATCGAAGGAAGCGAGAGTCTCTTTTTCAGAGGG
>CAZORY010000014.1:0-18778 GCA_964582435.1 uncultured Campylobacterales bacterium | reverse complement strand
GAGAGGAGATCGAGGACACCGACTGTTGTAGTGTATTTTCCGATTTTGAAAGTGTTGTCACCCCAGTAGCGTTCGACACTCAGATGGTTGATAGATAGACCGCTATCGGAAAAGTCATGCTCTCCTTGGAGCATGAGCGAAACTTCCCACTCCCACGTCTGCGTAGCGTCTCGTGAATCGACAAGCATCAACATCGCCGGAAAAGAGTCCATACCCGTGATGCTTCCGAAGTCATGCCTGAAAAGTATCGTATAGGAAGTGTTCGTCGGATCGAATAGCGAGCCGGCCACCAATCCCGGCGCCGTTAGAATTAACGTCAAGAGGTCCGATCGCATATCGCTCCTATAAATTATTAGTTTATGTTATCCAATTGAAATTTAAATCGAGATAAACGGGTGTTGCATATCCTTTCCACGATAAAATCGGTAAAATATGAAAAAAAGGAGTGCCGATGGTGCGACGCAGAGATTTTTTGAAAGGATTGGCCGGATCGGCCGGACTCGTGCTGATGCAAAGCGGGTCGTTGGCGAGTTCCTCGGAAAAGATGAGGTCCCGGTGTGCGACCACCACGTTGAAAGGCAGAGAGTTTCATCTGACCTTGGATCCTACGATCGTAAATATTACCGGTACGCCAAGGCCTGCGACGCTGGTGAACGGGATGTTGCCGGGTCCGACACTGGTGTGGCAAGAAGGGGACGAGGTGACGATCCATGTCACGAACCGTTTGCCGTATCGAAGCTCCATCCATTGGCACGGTATGGTTCTTCCTTATCGTATGGACGGTGTGCCGGGTATAAGTTTCGAAGGGATCGCACCCGGCGAAACCTTCACGTATCGCTTCAAAGTCAACCAAAGCGGTACGTTCTGGTACCACTCCCACAGCGGCTTTCAGGAACAGACGGGATTGCATGGAGCTTTGGTGATCTTACCTAAAGATAAAGAGCCGATCGATTACGACCGGCAATATGTCGTCTCTCTTTCGGATTGGAGCGATGAAAAGCCCGAATCGATCTATCGTAAACTCAAAATCATGAGCGATTATTACAATTTCAATCAGCGCACCATCGGCGATCTTTTCCAAGAGATCGCGCATGATGGATTGACAACGACGTGGAAGCGGCGCAGCATGTGGAACAAAATGCGCATGAGCGACCGGGATTTGAGCGATGTGACGGCCTATACTTACACCTATTTGCTCAATGGATTGACCGATGCGCAGAATTGGACGGGGCGCTACCGGCCAGGAGAACGTCTTCGCTTACGCCTCATCAACCAGTCGGCGATGACCATATTCGATCTAAGAATTCCCGGTTTGAAAATGACGGTGGTCGCCAGCGACGGCAACTGGGTGGAGCCGGTAGCGGTGGACGAGCTTCGTATCGGTGTAGCCGAAACGTACGACGTGATCGTAGAGCCCGAAGGAGGTGATTATGCACTTTTCGCCCAAAGTATGGATCGGAGTGGGTTTGTCGCAGGGACGTTGAGCGATCGTCCGAATGCCAGAGCGCAGCGACCGCCTATGGACGCCCCACAGCCTCTGACGATGGTGGATATGGGTATGGGTATGAAGAAGATGAAGGGCATGACGACGACCTCCCACACGCCCCATCCTTGGCCGATCACGCCATTGCCTCGCGATCCGAAGAGTATCAGCTGGACGATGCATGCCAAACACCCGACGTATCGTCTTCACGATCCTGGCGTAGGGCTAAGAGACAACGGTCGAAAGGTCTTGACCTACGGGGACTTGAAAAACCTTTTCACTACCGCCGACGATCCGCAGCCCGATCGAGAAATCGTCATGCATCTAACAGGCAACATGGAACGCTATATCTGGAGTATCGACGGCATCGAATACGACGATGCGCCGCCTCTTCAGTTCCATCTCGGCGAACGGCTACGCGTCACGTTCGTCAACGATACGATGATGTACCATCCGATGCATCTGCATGGCATGTGGAGCGACCTGGAGACGGGTGACGAGACGCGGTTGGTACGCAAACATACGGTTCTCGTACCGCCGGGCAACAAGATCAGTTACCGTGTCACCGTCGATGCACCGGGGGCGTGGGCCTATCATTGTCACTTCCTTTATCATATGGGCGGCATGTTCAGAAGAGTGGAGGTGGTGTGATGAAAAAGATGATGACGATGCTTTGCATGGCCCTTTCGCTGATGGCGGGTTCGGCATCCGATCCTCTACGCGCGACGTTGTTGGCCGATCGGTTGGAGTGGCAAGCGACGGAGGGCGATCCGGTTGTATGGGATATCGCCGCTTACGTAGGATACGATAGAGACAAACTCTATCTCTACTCGGAAGGAAGTGCCCAAAAGGACGAGACGGAGAGCGAAAACGAACTGCTCTTTTCTTGGGCCGCCACCCCCTTTTGGGATATTCAGGGTGGGTTGGAACTGGATCGAATGGGCAGTGGCCATCAATTATGGGGTGTGATCGCCGTCCAGGGATTGGCCCCCTATTTTATCGATACGAGATTGCGGCTGAAGGTTTCCGACGAGGCGGTCGGTCTCAATTTCGATTTTGAGTATGAAGCGCTTTTGACGCAACGACTCATTCTCACACCCCGTATCGAAGCCGATCTTTATAGCGACGATGTGCCGGCCGTCGGTGTCGGATCGGGGTGGGCGACGATCACAGCGGGATTGCGGATCCGGTATGAATTCGTCAGAGAGTTCGCTCCCTATCTAGGGGTCGAATATACCAATGCTTTCGGCCGCACAAAAAGCGTTTACGATGTCCAAGAAGAGACTCGGTTCGTCGCAGGTCTTCGTTTTTGGTTTTGATTCAACGGCAAGTGTGGCTCACACAACGATTGCGACCCTTTCGTTTGGCGTCGTAGAGGGCTTCATCGGCCCGTTTGACGAGTGTGTCCAGATGTTCGTCGGAGCAGAGTTGGCTAATACCTAGGCTCACGGTCACATGCCCCACCAAGCCGAAATCGGTTCCTTCGATAGTGCGCCTTAGCTTTTCGGCAACTCGGTAAGCGGTATCGATCGACGTATTTTCGAGAACGATCACGAATTCTTCGCCACCCCATCGCGCGACAAGATCGCTTTCACGGAGGGAACGGCGCAGAATCTCTCCTATTTTTTTCAACACTTCGTCTCCGATATCGTGGCCGTAAAGGTCGTTGATGCGTTTGAAGTGATCGATATCGATGAAAATAAGTGAAAGAGGCTTGTTGTGACGGTGGCTTCGGGCGATAGCGAGTTTGAGATAATCATTGAAGCTTCGACGATTGGCTAAATGGGTCAAAGGGTCGTGGGTGGCCATTTCGTAGAGGTTACGTCTGATTCGATCCTCCCGTTGTAGATAGATGAAAAACAAGAGTGCGGCGGCGAGATTGAAAAGAAGAATGAAGAAGAACCGTCGATGGAAAATGGTATCGTTTTTGGTGAAGAAACGGTCGGGACGGAAGAAGAAGAGCATCGCCACCGGTTGTCCCGCACAATTTTGGATCGGGATCACGGTGGCAAGATAGTCATCGGATCGTCCCTCGACATGAAAAGAGAAAGGATGATTTTGGCTGAGTGACACATTGCTTAGATGATGGACGATCACAGAGCGTAACGCTCGCATCTCACGGTAACTGTTTCGGGCCGTAGCACTCTCCATCACCAAAGCATTCTTATCGACGAGGAAACCTGGAAGGAAGGAGGGCGCATAATTTTTGTCTTCGTCTGTCCATACTTTTTGACTGACCACGCTTCGTTCGATCAATAGCTCGCCGAAAGCGGAGGAGTTTCGTTCGATCATTTTGACGATGGCTTTGGCGTCGAACGAAATTTCGACCGTACCGACGAACTGGCCTCGGTAAAAGATAGGATAGAGATTGCGAAAACCGTTGAAGATACGTCCCTCTTCGAAACAGTGAAGGGCTCTTTTTTGCATTTGTGCCATTTCGATGGAGTGACGAATACCTATCAAAGAGTCGCCGTATTTATGGGGACGGTGGAAACGAACGAAACTTACGGCATGGGGTAGATGAAAATGAAGTTGACGAATATCGTGGCCTTGTAGGTAACGGTAGGTGGGCTGAAGGATTTTCAAAAGTTTTCGGTGCAATCGTGCGATCGTTTTAGAGTCCTGATGTCGTTGTGCCTCGGCGGCCTCGGCCATCAATACCGTTACCTCGGGTTTGTCGATGGCGAAATGGAAGACGGCGGCGCTCAACTCTTTGAGGGCTTCGATACGGGTTTGCACCAGATCGTCGATATTTTTTGTCACCTCGTTGGCATAAAGACGTTCCATCTGTCTGTAGTTGACGATTTCAGGCCCTAACGTCAAAGCCGACAACCCGATGAAAAGGGTGAGAGAGAATAGAAAATGTTTGATGGTGGGTGACATGATGCTATTATAATCCAATTTCAGTGACAAATGAACTTTTTTTCGACAATCGACGACCAATGATGATATGGCGGTATAATACCATCAGGAGGTTTTTATGGAAAAAATGCACAATCTCGTCATCATCGGCGCCGGTCCCGCGGGCATCGCCACGGCGGTGGAGAGTTATATCCTGGGTATCCGCGATATTTTGCTTTTGGAAAAAGACGAAAACCACAACAGTACGATCCGAAAATTTTACAAAGACAACAAACGGGTCGATAAAGATTGGAAAGGCCAAAAAGTCGAGCTCGATGGCAACATCTACTTCGTCGATGGAACCAAAGAGAGTACGCTCGACTTCTTCGAAGAGGTTCTAGCCCACCACTCGGTCGAATTACGGACCCATACGGAAGTGCAAAAAATCGTCAAAAAAGAGGATGGTACCTTCGATGTCGTCACAGCCCAGGGTACGATCCCGACCCGTTTCGTCGTCGTGACGATCGGTCGCATGGGCAAACCCAACAAACCGAGCTACAAGATACCACCCAAAATTCGCAAGCGCATCCACTATACGCTCGATGGGTGTGGTGAGGGTGAAAAGGTGATGGTCGTCGGCGGTGGCGATTCGGCTATCGAATACGCCGTCGATCTGGCCGATCGTAACGAAGTGACGATCTGTTATCGGCGCCAAACCTTTCGGCGGGCCAACCCCACCAATCAAAAAGATATCGCCGAAGCGATCGAAAAAGGGCGAGTTCGTGCCCTTTTAGGGGTGGATATCGTCGGGCTCGAAGAGAGTGAGGATGGGTGCGTGAAAGTACTTTTCGAAGAGAAAGAGCCGGAATGTTTCGATCGCGTCGTTTACGCCATTGGCGGCACGACGCCTACTGGCTTTTTACAAAGCAGCGGTATCGAAGTGGTCGACGGCGTACCGGTCCATGACGAAAACTACATGACCAATATCGATGGATTATACGTAGCGGGTGACATTACCCAAGAATCGGGCGGATCGATCGCTCTGGGTCTCAATCATGGGCACAAAATCGCCCACCACATCATGCAGCGGCTCGACTGCAAAGAGTGCCGACCGCTGGAGTTGCTAGATTGACGGAGTTTAACGCTTGATATACTCTTCCAGTTTTTTAAGAAAAGCCGGTGCTTTGGCGCCTCCGACGATTGGTCGACCGATTTTGCGGCCCGAAGCGTCGAGAATGTAAAAAGTCGGCGTACCGATGACCTTGAAGCCTTGGGGAATACCTTCTTCGTCGATTTCGATTTTGACGGGGACGAAATGGAGGGTGATGAAATTGGAGAGTTTTTCATCCTCGAACGTCTTGTTTTTCATGAATTGACAGATGCGGCAAGTCGTTTGCGAGAGCATCAAAAAAACCAATTTATGCTCTTTTTTCGCTTGGGTTTTAGCCCTCTCAAGATTGGGTGCCCACTCGAAATCGGTCGCGAAAAGCGACAGGCACAACCCTATCACAATCAAAACTTTTTTCATAAAGCCTCCTTTATTATTGAAATGTTACCACAACCTTATGGGGTCGGTGGGATACTTCGTTTGAGTCGTTGGGCGTTGATTGCGACAACGACGGTACTGATCGACATCAAAACGGCACCGATGGCCGGATCGACGAGAATCCCCCAAGGTGCGGCGACACCGGCTGCCAACGGGATGGCCACGATATTGTATCCGCTGGCCCACCAAAGGTTTTGCACCATCTTGCGATAGGTGGCGATACTCAATGCGATGGCATGAACGACGCTTAGAAGATCGCTTCGCGTCAAGATGATATCGGCGCTTTCGACGGCGATGTCCGTCCCCGCACCGATGGCGATGCCGATATCCGCTTGCAAAAGTGCCGGGGCGTCGTTGATCCCGTCTCCGACCATCGCGACGGTTTTCCCTTCCGCCATAAGTTGACGAAGAACGGTCAGTTTCTGGTCGGGTAAAAGGCCGGCACGGTAGTGGTCGATACCACAGATATCGGCGACCTTTTTGGCGACCGCTTCGTTGTCTCCCGTTAGCATCCAAGTTTCGATACCTAGAACGCTCATTTGAAGGATCGCCTCGATGGAAGTGTCGCGGATCGTATCTTCCAGTAGAAAAACTCCGACGATCGAACCGTCGATAGCGACCCAAACTTTCGTCGCCTCTTCTTCCTCGTAGATTTGTAAGCTTGCCGGAATCTCGAGTCTCTCTTTCTGGATCATTTGGAAACCGCCGACTTGCACGTCGTGCCCGTCGACGACGGCGTACGTACCGATACCAGGTACCGCTTTGAAATCGGAAGCTTTCTGCATGACGATACCTTTGGCATCGGCGTAGGCGACGATAGCCGTAGCAATGATGTGTTCGGAATTGCGTTCGACGGCAGCGGTATATGCGAGAAGTTTCGATGGGTCGATCGTCGTACCCACATGAGATACCGACAAGTGCCCTTGTGTCATCGTTCCCGTTTTGTCGAAACATACCACATCCACTTTTCTCATTGTCTCGAACGCTTGACGATTGCGAATCAGAATGCCTCGTTTGGCACCGATCGAGGTGGATATGGCGATGACCAACGGTACCGCCAAACCTAGGGCGTGGGGACAGGCGATGATCAATACCGTGACGGTACGCAGCACCGCGTCCATCGGCGAGGCGATCGCCGACCAGACCGCTAGTGTGACCGATGCGGTTCCAGTGGCGGTGTAAAAGAGCCATCCAGCCGCTTTGTTGGCGAGATCTTGTGTTTTGGAGCGGCTTCGCTGTGCTTTTTCAACCAGGTCGATCACTTGAGAGAGATAGCTTTCCGAGCCACTTTTGGTGATTTTTACTCTCAATGCCCCGTCTAGTGTCGTGGCACCCATGAAGACTTCGTCACCTACTTTTTTGTAAACGGGTTTGGACTCGCCCGTCAAAAACGATTCGTCGCATAGACTCTCTCCCTCTTCCACGATGCCGTCGGCCGGTATCTTTTCTCCGGGGCGTACGAGTAGAATCTCTCCCTTTTGGAGCATCTCGACGCCGATGGATTCAAGCGTGCCGTCTTTGTGTACGATCGTCGCGTTTTTGGGCAACATTTTCACCAAATCTTGTAGGGCGTCGGCGGCGCCAAGAACGCTTTTGGCTTCGATGTAATGGCCTATCAACATGATATCGATCAATGTCGCAAGTTCCCAAAAAAAGGCTTTGGACCCTGGGATGAAAAAAGAAGCGACCGAATAGAAGTAGGCGACGCTGATAGCCATGGCGATCAATGTCATCATACCCGGCTGTCGATTTCTCATTTCTCCTACCATCATCGTTAGAAATGGTTTGCCCCCATAAAAGAAGACGATCGTCGAAAAAAGAAGAAGTAAGGGCTCTCTAAAGGGGATCTGTAGTGTGATGCCCATCCATTGATTGATCGTCGGTGAAAGTAAGAGGATCGGAATCGTAAGTATCGTCGTGACGACGAATCGGCGTTTCATATCTTCCATCGAATGGACGTGGCCCCCATGGACGGCCCTCTTGCGAGTATGCGAGTGAAAACGTTCGTCATGACCGCTATGGTTTTTGTCATGATCGTGTGTATGGGGCATGATGCGCTCCTTTCAAAAAATTTTCCGCTACGACTTCCCGTCGGTTACAGACTCGCTGAAGCGCCGCTCTAGGATGGCCACCAGTTCGTTTTCCAATTTTTTGACCAAAGTTTTGATGGCATGATCCGTCGTGACCATCTCCACAAGATGGGAGGGACGAATGAGACCGATGTATCTAGAACCGTTTTCTTCATAGATCGCGATACGGCAAGGAAGGACAAGTGAGATGGCCATTTCCGAAGTGAAAAGAGCTTTCGCCAGTTCGGCGTTGCAAATTTCGTAAATTTTACATCGCCCCTGTAGCCGTGTCCCGTGTTCGCTTAGAATCTGTTGCATGTCGTGTGTATAGAGGACTTTGAAATCGAGAGATTCGACACCTTCTAAAAATCTCTTTTCGATTTCTTCGAATGGTAAACCGATTTTTTTGAGATATTTCATGATGACTCCTTTGGGTGGTATGGTCAAACTATAAAGTGTCGACGTGGAATTTGTATGAAAAGAGCTTGCACGCTCGTTGCACGAAGAGATCCTAAACTTTGAATATCTCAAACAAAGGATAGAAAATGAAAAAGTCTCGAAGAATGCGCAAACGAACGATCGGTGTGGTACTTGGAGCGATGACCATCGTGACGACGGGTGCCTTCGCTGCTGCCGGTGGATGCGGTGCCGGCAAATGCGGTGCCAATATGGCCGAGAAGATGCAAGGTAAGTGTGGCGGCATGATGGAAAAGAGAGAAGAAGCACCTTCCCAAAAAGAGGCTCTGCGTCAAGGGATGAAAGGTAAATGTGCCGCCACGATGAAAAAGCAAAAGAAGAAAATGGAGGGCAAATGCGGTGGAAGTATGCAAAAAGAGAAGATGATGAAAAAGGGTATGGAAGGCAAATGCGGCGGAAGCATGATGTAAGATGTGCCACAGCGGACGTTTGAGTGGATGCGGCTTGGGGCTGCGCGACGCTTTTGTCGACGAAGTGATCGATTATGCCGATTCCATCGACTTTTTGGAAGTGGTGCCGGAAAATTGGATGACGATGGGGACGGTCGAAAAGGAGAGGTTTCGTCGATTGCGAGAAACCTTTCCTATGGTCGCCCATGGTCTTAGCCTCTCCATCGGGGATCCCAATGGATTGGACGTGGGCCATCTGAAGCGGTTACGTGCTTTTTTGGACCGCTGGGAGATCGAGACCTATTCCGAACATTTGAGTTTCACCTCCTTGGCGGGCGAACAGAGCCACGAATTGTTGCCGCTGCCGATGACCGAAAAGATGGTCGATATCGTCGTCGAAAAGATCGAGAGGGTGCAGTCCTTGCTGCAAAGGCCATTGGTGTTGGAAAATCCCACTTACTATCTCGTTCCCGAATCGACGATGTCCGAGATAGATTTCATAGGGGATATCCTTTCACGAAGCGATGCGACGCTGCTGTTGGATATCAACAACCTTTTCGTCAATGGGTTCAATCATGGTTTCGACCCCATCGAGTTTCTCGATGCCTTGGATATGAACCGGGTCGCTTACTGTCATGTGGCTGGGCATTTGGAGTATCGAGAGGATCTATATATCGATACACACGGCGCACCGGTCAAAGAGGAGGTATGGGATCTTTTGGCCGATTCTCTAAGACGTAGGCGCGTGCCGGTATTGCTCGAACGTGACAACAACATTCCACCGATGGAGGTGTTGATGGCGGAATTTCAAACGATGAGGGAAGTCGTGCGACGGGCGGGTGGCGATGGATGAATCTGAAGCGATGAGACGACTTTTCGCCATCACGACCGGTCGTATGGCACCCGAGTCCTTTAGGGAAGAGGTGTACGCCAAACTTGCCTATTACCGGATGGAAGATCTCTTATCTTCGGTCTACCCGGCACTTGTCGAACATTTGGGAGAGGCACGATGGCGGCGAAACGTACGCGATTTTTTGCGTCATGGTGTGCGATCCCCTGTGGTGTGGAGAGTCTCGGGCGAGTTTCGTCGCTATATGCAAACACGAAGTGCCGACGCCAAAAGCCGAGCGATTTTGAGCTACGGTTGGCAAACGCTTCGACTCTCTTTTTTGGAGCCAAAGAGGTGTACGCCTATCAAGACGATCGCGTGGCATCGCCCTTACCGTAGAGGACGGCGAACGGTCTTGGCCACTTTCCATTACGATCCTCTGCAAAATTTCGCCGCCGTATCCGGTGGTGTGCATCTACTGCTTTTCGCTCAGGAGGGACAAGAGAGTGGGATCGTGAAATTGACGCCGTTTTTGGCGGCGTTGTTGCGTGGTTTGAACGGTCGGTCGCATTTGGATCGATGTTTGCGCATTTGTGCGAAGCGATTCGCCGTTTCTTATCGGGACGCCAAAACGATCAGTACGCCTTTATTGCTCGATTGGCAGGCGAAAGGTATAATCGAAACATGAAAATCTTGTTACTCGAAGACGATACGTTGTTGGGGGAACTCGTCGCCGAGCATCTCAAAGAACGGGGTGACGAGGTGGTCTGGTATCTCGATGGGGAAGAGGCGGAAGATGCGATATTGAAGGATCGATTCGATCTGCTCCTTTTGGATATCAATGTCCCGAAACTGAACGGGTTGGAGCTTTTGAAAGGTATGCGGACGCGAAAAGATATGACGCCGGCGGTGATGATCACGTCACGCAATTCGAGCCTCGATCTAAAAAAGGGGTTCGATACCGGCTGCGACGACTACATCAAAAAACCTTTCGATTTCGAAGAGTTGGACGCTCGAATCGCCCATATCGAAAGGGTGTACGGTCTTCGTAAACAAGAACGCTATCATCTGGGTGGGAATCTTTTCTTCGAACCGGGCCGCCATCGTCTCGTCAAAGAGGGTACGTCGATCGCCCTGACGCCCAAAGCGTCCGAAATACTTCACTATCTCTATCAGCACGCCGGACGAATCGTCGGCAAGGAGGAGCTGATCCAGAGTCTTTGGTCCTATGAAGAAGCTCCCACCGATGCGACCCTTAGAAGCTATATCAAGACGCTGCGCAAACATGTTCCGGGCATCGTCACCGAAAGGGGGATCGGTTATGGATTTAAGCCCCTATGAGAAGCGCTCTCTCTATCGATTCATGGCCGTCTATCTGGGCGCGGGACTTGTGGTGGTCGTACTCTTTTCGATCCTATTCTATCGTATCGATACGGAATCGATCAAAGACGCTACGTTCGCGCACCTGCGGATGGAGGCGATGCGAATCGCCTCCTCGGCGATCGATGCGCAAATGAAGGGGACCCCTTTCAAAGTACCCGACGAAGTAGGGTGCGATTATCTGCTGATCGATCGGCAGGGGCGACGCATCGGCGGTTGTATCGTGCAGGTGCCTGCGATGCCGACGGATGAACGGATCGTGGACGGATGTGCTTGGTATCGGTATGCCGGGGCTCATGGGCATATGGGAATCGCGACGATCCTTTTGAAAGATTGCAGTTACGGTGAACGAATTAGGGCATGTGGCTGGCGAGTGGCGTGGATGGCGATGGCGTCTTATGGATTTTTGATCCTGGTGGGGTGGTACTTGGGCCGCCTCTTTCTGCGTCCCATGCGAGAAAAGATCGAAGCGATGGACCGTTTCGTCAAAGACGCCACCCACGAACTCAACACGCCGGTGACGACGATATTGCTGGCTTTACAAAAATTGGAAAACGAAGTGGGTCACTCTCCCTATTTCAAAGCGTTGCGCATGAGTGGCCGGCTCGTCTCGCGCATCTACGAGGATTTGAGCTTTTTACTGATGAACGGTCTCGAAAAAGATCGCCAAGAGAGAGAGCCGGTAGATATCGCCCGATCGGTGGAGAATGCCGTCGATTTCTTCGCGATCCTTGCCGAGCGTAAACATATCACGATCGTTCGTCGATTGCAATCTTGCGTGATCGATGCGGATCCTCATCATATCGATTTGCTGGTCAAAAACCTCATCGACAATGCCATCAAATATACCCCTTACGGGGGTGTCGTGACGATAACGTCGGCAGGCTGTCGCCTCGTCGTCGAAGATAGTGGAGAAGGGATGAGTGCCGAACAGTTGGAGCGTATTTTCGAGCGCTTCCATAGAGCGAGTGAATCGGAAGGCGGTTTTGGGATCGGCCTGAGTATCGTCAAACGCATCGGCGACATCTACGGCTTTTCGGTGTCGGTTTCGTCGAAGAAGGGGGAAGGGAGCCGATTCGAGGTGCGGTTCGACGATCGTTGAACACCATATGCATTCGGCCCGTCTGAAGAAATGTCGATCGTCAAGGTCCATAGACCCCTTATGGCTCGTTATTGGCGGGAAAATGTCTTAGCAGTCGATAAACGAGAGCGTTCCAGAATTTTTCGTGGCTTCGGGGAGTGGTCAATCGCGGAAGATCCTCCTCTTCAACGCCGCTCCAGAAAGTTTTGTGCGTTTCGGTATCGAAGAGTTCGATCTTCAGTCTCACCTTGTCGTATCGTGGCGTGATGCGGGTACCGACGCTCACGCCCCCGTGCCGCCAGTTTCCGCTACCGATACCCAGACCGAAAGAGATGTTGGAGGGTACGTCCCTGACGATCTTCACAGCGTATGTCGCGACGAAGTCGGCTTGGGAGCTATATCGATACCCTTTGGCGTTCAGGTTGCCGGCGATGGCTTTTTCGATCCGCTGTCGGTCCAAGGGATCGATCGCTTTCGTTCTTTCGTGGGCGATACGGTAGGTCCGTAGATGGGACAAGTCGGTATCGGGGTCGACATCGATGCGTGGACCCGTCGCCGTACATCCTACAAAGAGTAAAGGTATTCCCACCCATATCATCGAGACTCGTTTCACGGCTTATCCTCCATCCCCAAAGTCATGCATCGCCCGATCGACCGGTCAGGGTTGCGATACCCTCCAGGCCACCCATCGGTAGGCCCCATCCCAATGCCGGGTCGATTTCGGGTTCCCTCGGATTGATACGGATCACTTTGGCGCCCAACTCCTTGGCGAGACGCTCACCGGTCAAGCGTACCGTAGGCACGGCGGTTCCGGCACCTATTTCGACGATGATCAGATCGAGTCGTTTGACGATGACACGCTGGAGAAAGTCTTCGAAACGCAGCTGCTGTTCGTCACTACGGCGGCTATCCCAATCCCAGTCGCCGAACATCAAGATATTGGGTCGGGCCGTGGCGCCACAGTGGGGGCAATGGGGCCAAGAGAGAGCCCGGAAGGTCGCCATATCCACCGGTACTTCCACCTCTTTCGCACTCCAGATACCGCCGTCGCAACGAGTGCATTGTAGATAGTGGATCGTGCCGTGACATTCGACGATGGAGGTTTCGTCGAAACCCGCTTTTTGAAACTGCCCATCCACGTTGGAGGTGAAAACGAACCCCTCCTCTTTACGTCTCATCGTCTCGAGCAACATCGAAAATCCTCGATGCGGGCGACATGTGCGGTAAAGTTGGAGCCGATGACCATAGAAGGCCCAAGCCAAGGCCGGATCCTCTTCGAACCAGCGGGGATTGGCCAATTCGACGAAACGTAGGCCGAGCTTTTTGGCGACGGGATAGGCGCGCCAGAATCCTTCGTCACCTCTGAAATCTGGCAATCCCGAATCGACACCCATGCCCGCTCCCGCGGTGATGAGCAGTGCCTGCGCGTTCGCGAACGCCCTCCTTGCCTCTTCGATTCCATGCATCTTCATAAGAATATTGTAGCGGAATCTTGGAGGGGATGCGTCAAATCGGTGTTCGAGATCTATCCTTAATCGAAGCTTGACTTTTTCAATAAAATGAGATAGAATCAATTAAGTTTAGTGGACAACACTAAAGGTGTCCATGCAAGGAGTGCCTATGAAATATTATCGAACGGAACCGGAGAAGGGGAGAATCGTCTGTCTACTCTGTCGTCATTATTGCAAAATGAAAGAGGGGCAGGTCGGCGTCTGCGGAGTCAACAAGAACGAAAAAGGGGCTTTGAAGACATTGGTCTACGGCCACCCCAGCGCTCTGAATGTCGATCCGATCGAGAAGAAACCGATCTATCATATGTTGCCGGGTACGATGGCCCTTTCCTTCGGAACGGTAGGGTGTAACTTCAAGTGTCCTTTCTGCCAGAATTGGCAAATTTCTCAAGAGACCAAAGTCAACGAAGAGGTCTACGTGAGTCCTGAGAAGATGGTCGATCTGGCGGTGGAGTACGGGGCGAAGTCGATCGCTTATACCTACAACGAGCCGACCATTTTCTACCCGTATGCCAAAGATATCGGTGTGCTCGCCAAAGCAAGGGGGTTGAAAAATATCTTCGTCTCGAACGGCTTCGAGACTCCGGAGATCATCGAAGATATGAAAGGGTGGCTCGATGCGGCCAACATCGATCTCAAGAGCTGGGACGAAGGGTACTATAAAAAAGTTCTCAAAGGAGGGCTCGAAGCGGTCAAAGACACTCTCAAACGGATGGTGGATGCCGGGATTTGGGTCGAAGTGACGACGCTTTTGATAGAAGGCGAAAACGATAGCGACAAGGATTTGCAGGAGATGGCGGCCTTCATAGCCGATGAGCTGGGGCGTCATGTGCCATGGCATTTGAGCGCTTTCCACCCCGACTACAAAATGACCGATCATCAGTGGACGGGGATCGATACCCTGATGCGGGCCAAGAAGATCGCGCAAGAGGCGGGACTTTATTATGTCTATCTAGGAAACGTTCCCGTCCATGGCGATACCCACTGTCCTGCATGTGGCGAATTGTTGATCGATCGTACGGGATACGACGTCACCGTGAACAAGATCGAAGATGGCAAATGCCCCAAATGCGGTCGTGCGATCGAAGGAGTTTGGGCGTGATCAACCGCCCGATTTCAAACCAAGAGAGGAGATGAGAGAATGATACGACAAACGGCGGTAGCAGGGCAATTCTACCCTGCCGACAGAGATGAAATCGAAAGAATGTTCGCACATTTCAATCGGGTACTCGAGGAGCATATCCGTGACAAGAAGATGCTCGAAACAGCGACGAACGCGGTGATCGTGCCCCATGCGGGATATGTTTACAGCGGCTTCACGGCCAACGTCGCCCATCGATTGTTGGGCAATGGCGGTGCGCGTAGGATCGTCGTGATCGGTCCGAGTCACCGAGTCTATCTCTCGGGCTCCAGCGTCGGAGGTTTCGAAGCCTACGAGACGCCGTTGGGCGAGTTGGGAGGGGACCCCGAACTGGCGCGAGAGATCGCCGAGAAGTTCTCGATGGGGTTCGTACCACAAGCCCACGCCGAGCATAGTACGGAAGTGCAGTTTCCGTTTATCAAACATTATCTACCCGATAGCCGAATCGTCGAGATCGTCTATGGAGACGAAAATCCCGCGAGATTGGCCCAAGTGATCGCCTGGCTACTGAGCCAAGAGGATACGGGCGTCGTGATCAGCACCGATTTGAGCCACTATTACGATATAAAGAAGGCCAATCGTCTCGACAGTATCTGTTTGGAGGCCGTGAGCACTCTCGATGCGGCCAGATTGCACACCGGATGCGAAGCCTGTGGTAAAATCGGAGTGGAAGGGATGCTGCTGGCCGCCAAAGAGGTGGGATTGGAGCCCCTCGTGCTCGATTATCGCACCAGTGCCGACGCCACGGGCGACGAGAGCCAAGTGGTCGGCTATATGAGTGCGGCATTTATTCAAACGTAAGGGAACGATATGAAACGATGGTTGACGATCGTGGCGTTGTTGGGAGGGTTGGCCGCGCAAGCGGATAGGATCCAGAGTACGACGGTCGCATGTCCGGATGTGAAGACGCTGGAGCGTTTGGAACGGATGGATGGGAGTTTCAAAGATAAAAACCTCTATATCCTCCAGCACGGATGTGCGGTGCTCACCCCCGAAGACAAGATCCATGTGCTCGCCCCCGACGATACTTGCTGTGGGCTCTATTATCGGATTCAAGTGGACAAAACGGGTGACATCATGTACGTCAAGAAGTTTTCGGTCTACGTCGAACAGTCAGGAAGCGGAAACATCTTGAAGTTTTAGCGGCGCGGGCGTGCCAAGAGCATCTATCTTCTAACGCGCTTCCAAAAGTTTCTGAACGGCAGCCGAACACATGGCCAGTCCGAAAGCACCGGTCATTCCGACGAAACTTCCTTTGGTGCGGCATTTGGGCGATTCGGCGCTGAAAATGGCGGTGAAATCCCCTTTGAAACCGCTTTTTTTGAGCTCGTACCGTATTTTACGGGCGAAGGGGTCGCCGTGGGTTTTCCAGATGGAAGCGATTTCGATCGTCGTGGGATCGATCTTTCGGGCACCGCCCGTGGCACTGATCAGTTTGGGCCAGGTGGCATGGGCGAGAGCGATTTTGGCACGGATATCGTCGATGGCGTCGAGTACCAGGTCGTAAGGGGAAAAATCGAAACGAGCCACCCACTCCGCGTCGATTTTGGCGACGATCGGCGTGACGGTGGGGTAGAGTTTCGCCAGGCGCTGTACTTTGAGGCTCCCTACCGCGTCGGAGCCGATCTGGCGATTTTGATTGGTGACGTCGTAACGATCGAAATCGACGATCGTGATATCACTCACACCGCTTCGCATCAGGCAATCGAGACAGAAACTTCCCACGCCTCCCACTCCAAGCAATAGAATCTTCGCTCGTTGAAGCTTCGTGAAATCTTCGCCGAATAGTTGACGACAGCGATCGTACTTCATCGTGACGCGCTCCAAAGGATCGGCATGGCATCGACGCGCTCCACGTCGCCTAGCGTTACAACCATCCCTCGAGCCTTTCGATATCCTCATAGCTTGTCAGATCGAGTTGGATGGGGGTGACGCTTACGTAACCTCGTTCGATCGCGTCGAAGTCGCAGAGTCGACGCTCGTCCCCGATCCATTGCAGGGGATGTAGACCCAGCCAGTAGTACTCTTCGCCTCTGGGATTGCGGTGGACTTGTGCATCGTTACCGTAGAGGCGGTAACCGGCTTTGGTGATCCGAAAACCTCGACACTTTTCGGGGGGAAGAGGAGGAACGTTGACGTTGAGAAACTTCCGGTCGCCGAGAGGAAAGCCCTCGTCCAGTATCTTTTTGCAGATCGTATAAGCCGCCTCTTGGGCCAGTTCGTAGCCTAGTTCGTCGATTTGACGGCAGCCGTGTTGCCCACAGACCTGGCTGATCGCAACGCCCGGAATCCCTTGCAAGACCGCCTCCATCGCCGCACTGGCGGTTCCGGAATAGGTGATGTCCTCACCCATGTTGGCCCCTTTGTTGATCCCGCTGACGACCAGGTCGGGGAGGCTGCGCTCATCGAAGAGGGCATATTTGCTCAAATAGACGCAATCGGTGGGTGTTCCGTCGTCGAGTTTGAAAAAATCGTCGTCGATTTCGACAAAACGCAAAGGCCTGGTGAGTGTGAGGCTATGGCCGCAAGCGCTCTTTTCGAGGGTAGGCGCGACGACCGTGACATGCCCTAGAGGTTTGAGGGCCTCTACGAGGGCATGCAGACCTGCCGATTCGAATCCATCGTCGTTGGTGATCAGTATGCGTTTCACGAATCTATCCGTTTTTGGGTGCTATTATAGCCAATGTCGAAGGTAGTGGGTGGGGACGCGCTCTCATGGATGGAGGTTTTGTATCATCGCGATAGGGTGCCGGGGAAATCCCCGACATGAGAGAGTATGAAGAGTGCCAAGGAGCGATGAAATCATAGGAATTTTTAGTTTTATCGTCAAAGTGGGTGGTGAAATTAGACTATAATGGCAAGAAAAGAAAAAGGTTATGTTTGATCAGAGTGCCGAACATCGAAGGACGAGAGGATGTGTTGACGAAAGAGCCGATCGGAAAGTGGCGGCGGCCGGTCACGCTGTTGCATTTCATGACGGGAGGCTGCGTCAACTGTCTTCATGTATTGAAGGAGATCGAATCCTTCGGCGGCGCTCTTCCCGTGATATCGATCCATACCGGTAAATTCGATCGAGAAAAAGAGACTCCATTCGTCGAAATGGCGGCGAAGCGTTACGGTATCGATCACCCCATCGTCAATGATGCGGACGGTTCGTTGTGGGATGCGTTCGCCATCAAGGCTTGGCCGACGCTCGTATTGGTGGACGAGCGAGGCTATGAGATCGCCCGCGCCAGTGGCGAGGGTCGGGTGGCGGCACTGCTCGAAAAAGCTCAAATCACTATTATGAGCCGTCGTCCGAAAACGGGTCGTAGGAGCGGTTTCGACAAGGTCCTATGGAGCGAGCAGGGGTTGTGGCTGAGTCATCCGGGGAGCGGGGAAGTGCTTCTTGTCGACGATCGAGGAGGCGTGTTGCGCCGTTTCGAGGGTTTCGAAGAGCCACGGGGGCTTTGTGAATGGCAAGGAGGCGTCGCGGTCTGCGACAGGGCGGCCGGTCGGGTCGTATGGCTCGATCCGGTGGGCAACGAGCGTCGTACGCTGGCCGAAGGTTTGCGGTCGCCGTGGGGGATCGAAGCCCACGATCGGAGGCTTTACTGCGCGGAAGCGGGCACTCATCGAATCCTGTGCATGAAAGAGGGTGTCGCGTATCCCGTCGCCGGCAGGGGGTTTGAAGGCATCAGGGATGGCAAGGCGTTGGATGAGGCGCTGTTCGCCCAGCCGACCGATCTGGCGTGGTTGGGTGAGGCGCTCTACGTCGCCGATGCCGAAGGGAGTGCGATCCGTGTCGTCGCCGAAGAGAGGGTCGAGACGCCGGTGGGTTGGGATCTGTTCACGTTCGGTGATCGTGACGGGATCGGCGAGGCGGTGCGTTTGCAACACCCCGAAGGGCTATGCGCCGGAGTCGGCGGATGCGGCAATCACCGGATTTTCATCGCCGATACCTACAACGACAAAGTCAAAGCGTTCGATCCGCTGAGCGGGCGAACCATGACGTTGGTGGACGAACTCTCGATGCCTACGGGCGTCGCGAA
>CAZORY010000013.1:0-18829 GCA_964582435.1 uncultured Campylobacterales bacterium | reverse complement strand
CCCAAGACCTTTGAAAAAGGCGTGCCATCCATAGCGTCGTTCTCCAAGGGGTTCCAAAGCCCCCATATAGACGGCACTGACGATGAAAAGAAGTGCCCAAAGCCCCATCGAAACGCTATCGGGTACGATGCGTGACAGCATCCAAATCGCCACCCCCAGCATCACGACGCCGAAGACTTGGGTCACGACCGTCATCCAGCCACCCGGTTTGGGCATGAATCGACCGGCCCCCGTACCGATGAGTAGCAGAGGCACGCCCATCCCCAAACTCATCACAAAGAGTGCCGCACCGCCTAGCAGAGCGTCACCCGTCTGACCGATATAGATCAACGCACCCGCCAAAGGCGGTGCGACACAGGGTCCTACGATAAGTGCGGAGAGAAAACCCATGACCGCGACACCCAAGAGCCCCCCTTTTTTACCCGCTTCGTCACTCGTTCGACTCAGTTTGCTCTGCCATGAAGCCGGCAATTGAAGTTCGTAGAAACCGAACATCGAAAAGGCCAGCGCCACGAAAAGCAATGCGAACGCACCGATTACCCACGGGTTCTGAAGGGCCGCTTGTAAATTGGCGCCAAACAGGCCGGCCAACACACCGGCGATCGTATACGTCAACGCCATCGAAAGTACGTAGACCAAAGAGAGCCAAAAGCCCCGTCTGGCCGTCATCCCCTCTCCTTGGGCGACGATGATGGAAGAGAGAATCGGAATCATCGGAAAAACACAAGGCGTCAACGCCAACAACAATCCAAACCCGAAAAAGGTCAACAGCACGATGCCAAAACTCTTCGACTTGAGCGTGGATGCGATACTTTCTTCTTCGGAAAGGCCGCTCTCTTGGGTCTTAGCCCCATTATCCGAAGCCTCGGTAGCGCTCCGAGCCATAGGCGAACTCGGTGAAGCCTTTTGGGTCGCCTGGGGCAGCGTCAACTTATAGCGTTTGGTTACCGGTGGATAGCAGATCCCTCTATCCGAACATCCCTGGTAGGTCAGCACGAACGTCACTTTTTTCAGATCGGGGTCGGCAACGACCAATGGTATGTCGACTTCGAATCGATCGGCGTAAATTTCGTCTCCAAACTCGTCTTTCTGAGCAGGTGGCAATGTATAACGGCCCAATTTCACTTTCTCTTTCGGCTCGACGGCGAATTTGAGAGCCGCCTTGGTCAGATGGATATGCGGCGCCATCGTAATCGCCACCCGTACGTTGGAGCCCTCCATCGTCACTTTGGGCTTGAACGCTTGATCCACGCTCAAAAAATCGGCCGCCAATAGAAGCGGCAGTAACCATATCCACCAAATCCTTCTCATTCATCCATCCTTTTTTTGAAGACGATTATAGCGCGCCGCCATAAACTTTTCGTCCTTCATCAGCCGCAGTTCATTCCGTCGCAACTCTTGACGACCCCCATATCTCGTCCATTGTTACGTAGAAATTTACCCAGTGGTACGAAATGGCGTTTGAAATAACCCGATTTCAACACTTTTCGCGCTTTGGCATCCTGCGCATGCACATGTTTGAGTTTGGCCGCATTGTCAGCGAAATACTCTTCCCATTCGTCGCTTTCGCACATGGACGCCCCTTTGAACCCTGACCCGTGACACTGCTTGCACAATTTTTTGTAAGCTACCATCCCTTTGGCCGAATAGGCATGTAATCCCAAAGCCGCCACCATCGAGCAGATGGTCAGGCAAAATATCCTTTTGATCATGATGTCTCTCCTTCCTGTCCCAATCCGAAGACGTTGCTAAGGGTGTTGATATAGTTGAAGTAACCGGTGATAGCCACCGCCTCGACGATTTGGCTATCGGTGTAACCGTACGCTTTGATCGTGTCGATGTCGTCTTTCGTCATTTTGTAGTTGTCTTTTTTGGCAGCTCTGAGACAAAAACGAAGCAGCGCTTTCTCCGCTTCGTCCACATCCATCGCATCGACGCCTTGTAGAATCTTTTCGACCATCTTTTCGCTCAGTCCCAACATTTTGGCGATATTTTTATGTACGTCCACGCACATTTTACAGCCGTTCTCTTTGGAGACCAGCAGCGCGATCGCCTCTTTGACGCGATAGGGCAGTTCCGTCTCTTGGAGCAGATAGTTTTGTACCATCGTATCGGTAGCGAAATAGATATCTTTGCGCACCGCCAAGAGTTTGAAAATTTCGCCCAACGTTCCCGTCTTTTCCAAAATGGGACGAGCCTTCGCTTGGATCTCGGGATCCATCTCCTCGAATTCCGGTAGATCGATATACGCCATGATTGTCTCCTTCCTCTCATATTGTGACCCAGTTTCGTGCAAAAAACGTGGAAAGATTATTCCTCCTTATTTCTTAAAAAGATATGACGGCCTTGGTTTATAGCACTATTTCAGCCTCCGACCAGTACCATAGAAGTCAAAAAAGGTCGATCATGCCCAACCGTCTGATCCACGAAGACTCCCCTTATCTGCAGCAGCACGCCCACAATCCCGTCGACTGGTGGCCATGGTGCGACGAAGCCTTCGACAAAGCGATCGAAGAAGACCAACCGATCTTTCTCTCCATCGGGTATTCCAGCTGTCACTGGTGCCATGTGATGGAACACGAAGTTTTCGAAGACGAAAAGATCGCCGCCTACCTCAACGCCCACTTCGTCAGTATCAAAGTGGATCGCGAAGAGCGTCCCGATATCGACAAACACTACCAAAGCGTCCATCAACTCCTCAACCAGCGCCCCGGCGGATGGCCTCTTTCGATCTTCATGACACCCGATCGCAAACCCTTTTTCGCCGGAACTTACATCCCTCCCGTACGTAGATACAATATGATGGGCTTTTTGGAATTGATCGAAGTGATCGACCAAAAATGGAGAATAGAACGCACCAACATCGTAAAAAACGCCGATGAAATCCAACGATTTCTCGCACCCAAAGAGGGACCCGTCAAAGCGACGAAGCTCCAAAAGAGCCTGGCCGAAACTTTCATACGACAAGCGAAAGATAGTTTCGACCACCACTATGGCGGTTTCTCCAAAGCCCCCAAATTCCCCCACACTTCGACGCTGGATCTTTTGATCGAACTATCCGCTCTCACGAAAGATGAGGAGACGATGGCGATGGCGGTCGAAACCCTCGACGCGATGTCATTGGGGGGTCTCTACGATGTGGTGGACGGCGGCTTTTGTCGATACAGTACCGACGAGGCGTGGTGGGTACCCCATTTCGAAAAGATGACGTACGACAACGCGCTGCTTGCACGGACCTACTTGATGGCCTATCACCGTACCGGCATTCAACGATATCGCACCATCGCGATGGAGACGATCGCGTTCATGCAAGAGAAGATGAGCGAAAATCACCTCTTCTTTAGTGCCAGCGACGCCGACAGCGACGGGGCGGAGGGTCGCTACTTCGTCTACGACTACGACGAGGTGGTCGACGCTCTGAAAAACAACGGTTACGACGACGAACGGATCCGCACCATATGCCAAACACTCTCCATCACGCCGGAGGGCCGCTTCGAAGGTCAAAACATCGTTCGATTCCTAAGCCCCGAACGACCCGATTGGTGGGTGGACGTCAGAAAGATCCTTCGGAACATTCGCAAAGATCGCACCTACCCGTTCATCGACCGCAAAATCATCACCTCCTGGAACGCGATGATGATCGAAGCCCTTTTCCTGGCCGCTTGGCAGCAAAAAGATCGCTTACCGGAGGCTATCGCAAGCTTACAGAGCCTGTTGGATCTGATGTGGCCGAGTGAAACGAAACTCTATCACAGCACATTGAGTGGTAAAAAGCCGACGATCAAAGGCTTTTTGGAAGATTACGCCTATTTGGCTCGGGCGTTGGTGGCTGCCTATCGAAGCACCTTGGATCGAAGTTGGCTCTCGAGGGCGCAAAAGATCGTAGAACAGGCGCTAACGCACTTTTACAAAGGGGGCGAATGGTATTTCAGCGTGGGAGAGTTTCGCACCGAAGGGGAGATCACCGATACCAGTTATCCCAGCAGCGCCGCGGTGATGGTCGATACACTGCTCGATCTTGGCGCATTGATCGATCCGCGTTATACCCAAATCGCCTTCAAAAGCTTGGAATTCGTCTCCTATCAAGTGGCACGCCATCCTCTCTACCATCCCACTTTCACCCGCGCCGCGTTACGCTATCTTTTCGAAGATATCCTCCTCAAATCTTCACCCGAAGCGTTGCAGAAGGCCAAAGGGCTTCTTGCCGCATCCTCTTATCCTTGGATATTGCCCAAAATCGACGAGATAGAGGGTTATCAGCTTTGCGGGCGCCAAAGTTGCTTCGCCCATGTGGACTCGGTCGAAGATTTGCCGGCGGCGCTCGATCGGTTGGGCGAACGATGATAAAGAGGAACTCTTGACTCCAAACCGTTGGATTTTGGCGAGGCATCAGCTCCTTTGAAGTATAATCCGCCTTATGAAAACGCTTTTCGTGCTACTTTTACCCTTCTGGCTCGGCGCTTCGCAGATCACCGTAGCGGTGGCGGCCAATCTGAGCGATACGATCCATGACCTTGTCGCACTTTTTCACGCGTCCCATCCGAACGTTCGAGTGCGAACGATCATCGGAAGCAGCGGCAAACTGACGGCTCAGATATTGCACGGCGCGCCCTACGGCCTCTTTCTTTCCGCCGATACCGACTATCCTAAAGCCCTCGAACGCCGGGGCTTCGCCTTGAGCAAGCCTCGCGTCTACGCCAGAGGCACCTTGGCCCTGCTCCTCCCCCATGGACCGGCGCCCACGAAAGGGCTGACGACACTTTTGGATCCCTCAGTCCATCGCATCGCCATCGCCAATCCTCATACCGCACCCTACGGCAAAGCGAGCCAAGAAGCGCTCGAAAAGACGAAACTGTGGGAGAAGATACGGGACAAAATCGTTTTTGCCGAAAGTGTCGGTCAAACGTTGACCTATACCCTCAAAGCGGCCGACGCCGGTTTGGTGGCCGTTTCGGCGCTTCATTCTCCCAGACTGCGGCACTTTGAAGAGGGCAAGCGATGGATAAGGATCGATCCTACGCTCTACACACCGATCGACCAGGCCGCCGTATTGCTCAAAAAAAGTGAAGGTCGAGCCGATTATCGTACGTTCTACGAGTTTCTCTTTTCACCGCGTGCCGCCAAAATCTTCCAGCGCTATGGATATCTGACCCCATGAACCGACTGCGAGCCATCGTCACCGACGTCAAAGTCCACGAAGGGGTTTCGTCGATCCATTTCGACTATCTGGGCAATCCACTGACGATGGTGGGCCTCGAACCGCCGGCGGAGGTAGCCATCGGTTCGAAAGTGATTTTGGGTATCAAGGCGAGCCATCTGGTTTTGCAACCTCCCGAAGATTGCGCCACCTCGCTCGAAAACGATCTTTTGGGTCGCATCGTAGAGGTCCAAATCGGGCAAATCCTCGTCGTCGTCACGATCGCCGTGGGTGATCAAAGATTCGAAGCGATCGTCACGCGCGACGCGTTTGCCAAACTTCCGCTCGGTATCGGCGAGCGGACACGGATCGGATTTCTCGCCAGCGAATTGGCGATCGTGGAGGTCGTCGTTTGAGTATCGACTGGACCCCTTTTTTGCTTTCGTTCAAGCTCGCTTTCACGACGACGGCGATTCTTTTCCTCCTGGCGTTGCCCGTCGCATGGTGGCTCAGCCAAACCCGTTCGCGCCTCAAACCTTTTTTCGAAGCGTTGGTAGCGATGCCGATCGTATTGCCGCCATCGGTATTGGGATTCTATATCCTCTGGGCCCTTTCCGCCCAAGCGCCGCTTGGCCACTTTTTCGACGAACATTTCGGCATCGAGTTGGTATTTAGCTTTACCGGGCTGGTGGTGGCCAGTTGCCTCTACTCCTTTCCTTTTATGGTCCAACCCCTGCAAAGCGGGTTCGAAAGCCTTCCACAAAATATCCTCGAAGCCTCCTATCTGGCAGGCAAAAGTCGCATGACGACCCTTTTTCGCGTCGCATTGCCCGCCATCAAACCCTCGCTATTGACCGCATTGGTCGTGACCTTCGCCCATACGGTCGGGGAGTTCGGTGTCGTGCTGATGGTGGGTGGCTCGATCCCGGGCGAAACCAAAGTGGCGTCGGTGGCGATCTACGAGATGGTCGAGACGATGGACTACAGCACGGCACATATCTACAGCGCCATCATGGTGGCCATCAGTTTCGCCGTGCTTTTTGGGGTCTATCTCTTCAATCGACGGCAAAACCATTTGGGGAGCTACTGATGATCGCCGTGAAACTCGACAAAGATTTGGGTGAGTTCACCCTCGATGTGGAGTTTCGTTTGGCAAAAGGCTCGTTTCTCGCCGTCGCGGGGCCCAGTGGTAGCGGCAAAACCACGCTGCTTCGCATCCTAGCGGGCCTCGAAGAGGCACGAGGGTCCATCGAAGTGGAGGGGGAGATCTGGCTCGACGATCGGACCTATTTACCGCCCCAAAAGCGCTCCATCGGTTTCGTCTTTCAAGAGTACGCCCTCTTTCCTTCGATGCGGGTGATCGACAACCTTCTATACGTCCAAAACGATCCGACGCTCGCCCGCCGCCTTCTGGCACTCACCCATATCGACGATCTCGCCGATCGGCCCGTAACACGCCTAAGCGGTGGCCAAAAGCAGCGGGTGGCCTTGGCCAGAGCGATGATGCGACGCCCCAAACTCCTACTCATGGACGAGCCCCTCTCCGCTCTCGACCCCGATATGCGAATGAAACTGCAAGATGAGATTCTCACCTTGCACCGAGAATTCGGCACGACGACCGTGATGGTCAGCCACGATCCGGCCGAAATCTACCGTTTGGCCGACCGGGTCGTCACCATCGAACGCGGGACGATCCAAAAGGATGGCTCACCCGAATCGATCCTACTCCAAACCGCCGGTAGCCAAAAACTCGCCCTGCACGGCCGGCTATTGGATATCGTCAAAAAAGATGTGGTCCATGTCGCCATCGTCGCCGTCGGGCAACAGATCGTCGAAGTGGTGCTTTCCAACGACGAAGCGAAGCGTCTGAGGGTGGGCCACAAAGTCCGCCTTGGTATCAAAGCGTTCGCACCCTTGGTCGAAACGTCTTCGCAAACGAACTAATCGTCGTTCTTCGTATCTTCCTCAAGCGAGCCGACATATTGGCTCAAAATCGCTGGCCAAGATGGAAAAGGATGTTTTAAGAGTAATCGGATTACAATTCCATTGTTTTGAGAATAATTATCAATACAAGGATGCAAAAGTGCGATTTTTTTCACGATCATTACCGATACTGAGCGTAGCGTTGTGCTTGATGGCGGATCAGACACCTAACGTAACAATCACGACGGTGCGAGGAATATTGGGCGCAACCAATCCCCTGGCCCACACCAGGGCACAGTTGCGAGCCGGCTTCATGGATCTGGATATGAAAAACGCAAGCGACGTGAAGCATAGCGATATCTTCGGACTTGGAGGCCACCTACATTTGGCGTCCAAGCGCTGGTACGGCATGATGGTAGGTATCGAAGGATATGCCGTCGTCGATCCCGGACTCAACAACGACGATCTTCACCGGATCGATACTGAATTCTTCGATGCGAATGGCGACAGCTTCGTCACTCTTTCCCAAGGATATCTCGACGGCCTTTGGGGTCATACGGAACTCAAGATCGGTCGCCAAGCCCTCGATACGCCCCATGCCGACAGCGACGATATCCGCATGATGCCCAACTACTTTCTAGCCTATATGCTGAGCAATCGCGACATCGATGGTTTGACGCTGCGAATCGGAAAGATCGAGCAGATGGGAGGCTGGGAGAACGGCATCGACGCCAGCAAATTCGTCTCGGTCGAGAAGGTGTTGGGTGCCGACGAAAAAACGGATGGCATCTATGTCGCAAGCGCACAATACGAGGGAATCGAAAACCTTTCGCTGCAAGCGTGGTACTACGCCATAGACGAGATCGCCGATGTCCTCTATCTTGAAGCCGGGTACGAAGTACCGATGGATCGGGCCACGTTGACATTGGGACTTCAATACGATGGGGCCAGCGATCGAGGTGATGCGCTCATCGGCGATGTGGATGCCAAGACTTTCGGAATCAGCGCCGAAACGGGGTTTGAAAATGGCCTGACACTTCTGATAGCTTACAATACCGACAGGGGCAAAGGCGCGTTCGGCAGTCTTGGAGGCGGACCCTTTTTCACATCCTTGGAGGATCAGACCCTCGACGCCATCGGTGCAGAGGGCGACGCGTGGATCGTGGGTGGAAGTTACGATTTCGAAAATATAGGATGGCAGGGGTTGCAAAGCGGTATCGTCTACGGTAGATTTACGGCCGACGAGAAAGATCGTTACAAAAGAGCCGAAACCGATCTCGTCTGTCAATACCATTTCGGTGACCGTTTCGACATCACGGCCGCTTACGCCATCGTCGACGACCGCACCGCGGCCGACGACGACTACAATCTCTTCCGCTTGATCGCCAACTACAACTTCAAAGCGGACTTCCAGTAGAGCTACTCTTTACGCACTTTGTACGCGCAAGGCCCTTTGGGGTTCTTGCCCTTTTCGTAACTCACGTCGTCACCCTCTTTGAGATCGTACAGATCGACGTTTTCCAAATCCGTATAGTGAAAAAAGAGGTTCTCCCCCTCACCCGAGGGCTGGATGAAGCCATAACCGTTTTGAAGATTGACCACCGTCCCCCTTTCTCTTTTGATACCATGACGATTGCCGGACGTACCATTCGTCGACGAGTGTAGAAAAAGATTGTCGACCAGGGGGTCGTTGCGCCTCGATCGATCGTCGATGACGCGATTCATCAAAATCGGATAGTTCGCTTCGTTCAAAAGCGTCTGAGCCGTTTTGGTCATCCGCCGGTTGCCCTGATTGTCGGTATATTCGAAATCCCATCCCATCACGCATACACGGGTTCCCAAGGTATTGAGCTTGCGCACGAGCGGTAGATAATCCCCGTCGCCTGCCACCAATACGACGACATCGAAACGCTTGTGCATCGCCAATTCGAGCGCTTCGAGGGCCAGCCATACGTCGATTCCTTTCTCACCGCCCCCGACGACCGGCAGGTAGTGGGCGATGATTCCTTCTCGCATCAGGACTTCGTCGAATTGCCGTTCACGAAAAAGCGCATTGCGTTCCTGCGCCTCCACGGCACCGAGGCGCCCTCTGAAATAGTGGGCATCGACGATACGACACCGCTCGGCCGAGACCCCTTCGGATTTGGAGATTTCATGGACGATAAAACGATGAAGTCCCGCGACGCTGATCCGCTTGCGTCGCTCGTGTTCGTAGGTGTAGTAGTTGCTCACATGTGCGAAATAGTTGCCATCGTAAAAGACGCCGATGCGCAACAGTTTGCCGTCGGTTTGCCCATACTCGATCATGACGCTCCTTTCAAAACTTCACGCCATTGTACCAATTTTTGCTCGTAACTCATGGAAGCGTAGGCGGGAGACGGCGAAGCGAGCCGCCCGGTTTCGATCGCTAGATCGGGAAAATATCTTTTGAAAAGCGTTTGGGCTTTTTGGCCGGTAAATAGAATTCTCTCGATGCTAGGATTTTCACGAAGCAGACCGACGATATCGTTAGGGCGGCACTCTCGAAGGTTCGTGTCGCTCGAATTGGTTCGCCGGCACTCTCCGATCACGTCCCACAGAGCGATCCGTGCCTTTTTTAAAAGGGCGAGGCGCTCCTCCTCGGTCGTCGCCGGTATCTGGAAAATGTCGGAGAGCAAGGGCCAAAACTGATTTCTTGGATGGGCGTAGTAGAAGTGGTTTTCGAAAGATTTGAGGCTGGGAAAACTTCCCAGTATGAGGATTTTGGCGTCCGGATAGACGATCGGGTCGAAAGGGTGGCGCCACGTGGGCGCTTCCCCTCTCGGGACGACGTTACTCGACTTCGGCATCGATGACGTCGTCGTCACCGCCTTTACCGGCACCACCTTGTTGCTGGCCGCCGGCCGCGCCGCCTTCGGCACCGCCTTGCTCTTTTTTGTACATCGCTTCGGCCAGTTTGTGGCTCACTTCGGTCAGAGCCTTGACCTTCTCTTCGATCTGCTCTTTCGTAGCGTTTTCGTCTTTGAGCGTCTCTTTGAGGGCGTCGAGGGCGGCCTGTACTTTCTCTTTTTCGCCCGCTTCCAAGCTATCGCCCACTTCGCCAAGGCTCTTTTCGGTTTGATAGACCAGCGCATCGGCTTGGTTTTTAGCTTCGATCAGCTCTTTGCGTTTGCGGTCCTCTTCTTTGTGAGCTTCCGCATCGCGGACCATCTTTTCGATCTCCTCTTCGCTCAGACCTGAAGAACCGGTGATCTTGATCTCTTGGGACTTACCGGTCGCTTTATCTTTGGCACTGACGGTCAAGATACCGTTGGCGTCGATATCGAAAGTGACTTCGATTTGAGGCACGCCTCGAGGAGCCGGCGGAATACCGCTCAGTTCGAACTGTCCGAGGGATTTGTTGTCCTTGGCCATTTCGCGCTCGCCTTGGACGACGTGGATCGTCACCGCCGGCTGGTTGTCTTCGGCGGTGCTGAAGATCTGGCTCTTCTTGACCGGAATCGTCGTCCCTTTTTCGATGATCTTGGTCGTCACGCCGCCAAGCGTTTCGATACCCAGACTCAAAGGTGTAACATCCAGCAGCAAGACGTCTTTGACGTCCCCTTTGAGGATACCGCCCTGGATCGCCGCACCGATCGCGACCACTTCGTCGGGGTTGACCGATTTGTTGAGCTCTTTGCCGAAGAAGGCTTTGACCTTCTCCTGAACCAGAGGAATCCGGGTCGATCCACCGACCATCACGATCTCTTTGATGTCGTTTTTGCTCAATCCGGCATCTTTGAGCACCTCATCAATTTTGGTAATGGTCTTTTCGACCAGATCCATGATGAGGCTCTCGAATTTCGCACGGGTGATCTTCATCACCAAGTGTTTCGGACCGCTCGCATCGGCGGTGATGAAGGGCAGGTTGATCTCCGTCTCTTGGGCGGTCGAGAGCTCTTTTTTGGCGTTTTCAGCCGCCTCTTTGAGGCGCTGCAAAGCCATCACGTCGGCTTTGAGATCGATGCCGTTTTCCTTCTTGAACTCTTCGGCCACATAATCGATCAATCGGTTGTCGAAGTCGTCACCGCCCAAGAAGGCGTCGCCACCGGTCGCCATGACTTCGACGACGTTGTCGCCGGTCTCCAAGACCGTCACGTCGAAGGTACCGCCCCCCAGGTCGTAGACACAAATCTTTTCGGCCTCTTTTTTATCCAGGCCGTACGCCAATGCGGCGGCGGTCGGTTCGTTGATGATACGCAAGACGTTCAGACCCGCGATCGTACCCGCCTCTTTCGTCGCTTTACGTTGCGAGTCGTTGAAGTATGCCGGTACGGTGATGACCGCCTCGGTCACCTCTTCACCCAGATAGGCTTCGGCATCCTCTTTGAGTTTCATCAAGATTTTCGCCGAAATCTCCTGCGGCGTGTAGGTTTTGCCGTCGACTTCGATCGCGCACGCGCCGTTTTTGTCCACGACGTGATAAGGCAACCGTTTTTTCGCTTCGGCCGCTTTCTCTTCGTTACACATCAAGCCCATGATTCGCTTGACGCTGTAGATCGTCTTTTCGGGGTTGGTGACCATCTGACGCTTGGCCGGATCACCGACGAGGATCTCCCCTTTGTCGGTAAAGGCCACGACGGAAGGTGTCGTGTTTTTACCCTCTTTGTTGGCGATGATCTTACCCTCACCGCCTTCGTAGACGGCCATCGCCGAGTTGGTCGTCCCCAAGTCGATTCCCAATACTTTTGCCATTTTCTCTCCTTTTTTCGATTCGTTTAAATTCTTTAGTGTATTATACTCAATTTTTCCTTTAGTCTCTGCGACTTAAGGCACACTTTTATTTCGCGACGCTCACCATCGCAGGCCGTAGCACTCTCTCTTTATAGGTATATCCCTTTTGCAAGACCTGTACGATCTGCCCTTTTTCGTGCTCGTCGCTTTCGACCTGCATGACCGCATCGTGGAAGTTGGGGTCGAACCCCTCGTCGATGTCGATCACTTTGATATGGTGTTTTTCGAACGTCTTGACGAACTGATCCAGAGTCAGTTGGACCCCTTCTCGCAACTTTTTGAGATGTTCGTCTTCGATCTCATCCTCCGTAGGGATCGAAGCCAGCGCCAGTTCCAGCGAATCCATCACGGGCAGTAGATCTCTGGCGAATGCTTCTTGAGCGTAGGCGACACTCTTGTCCTTCTCTCGCTCCATACGCTTTTTGACGTTTTCGAACTCCGCGTGCATGCGCAGATATTTATCCTCGCACGCTTTGAGCGCTTCGCGGCATTCGGCCAGTTCGTTCCCGCTGCCTTCCGCCTCCTTCTCTTTCACTTCGTGTTCGTCACTCTTTTCTTCATTCATCTCTTCCATCTTTTCCTCTTTTCGTTTGTCAGCCATACTCTACACCTCCTTGAAAATTTTGGTGAAATCGTGGTCGATCGCACCTATACATAAAAACTTCGCAGGTTTCTCGTCGATCGTCGCCTCGGTGCGTAACAACATATAGCCCTTAGGCACCAGAGGGTCGAAATGAAGACCTCTAGAGACCGCCTCTACGGCATCCCCATCGAGGAAGTACCGCATATATCGCCGGGCCCAACTACCGGCCTCTCCGGCGATACGGATGATCGCTTCCGGATTGATTGCATGAATCTCTTCATCGTTTTTCGCCCGCATTTTATGGTAGAGGCTCATCATGCCTACATCTTTGGCGATTCGTTTGACCTCTTCGAGTTCGTAGCCGATCAGATCGTGAAGGAAGCTTTCCACCTGGGCTTGGTAGCGCACGACGTACTCGTCTTCTTCGAAAGCCAGGATCAGATAGCGATTGCCCACTCTCTCGACGCTTTTTAGACTATTTTTGCGAAGAGGTTTGACCAACAGGAAAAGCTCCTCTCGTTCGCTGATCCTGGCCAACTCGTCCATCGCGTCGCAGATCAGATCCAACTCCCGAAGATGGTTCCGCCAATACCGTTTGAGCGTCTGCTCGGTCGGTATCCTCCCGCTGCTTTTATGAAGCTGTTCGAGTTCGCCCCGTTCGACCATCTTGTTGAAATAGTAGCGAATCGTCGCCGGAGCGATATCGAATGGCAGCTTCTTTTTCAGCGTCGCAGAACCGATCGGTTCGTGCGTTTGCAAAAAGGCTCTGACGACCGTCTCCAGAATCTCTTCATATTTTCGTTTCATGACCACATTTTAGCACTTATTTTTTTAAATGCCAAATGAATTATAGTTTATTGAGTCTATTCTTGTCAAGTTTTATAAGCATATTACATAAACTATTAGATCCGATAGGTCATGTATTTCTCAAGCCTAGGCCGAAGATTATGGATGTAGCGAGTCAAGCAGCGTCCGTGAGCGACGATTCAAAAAAGTGCCGAACCGCACGACACGATAGAGGTCGTCGATAGATAAAGAGGGGGATCGTTAGGAATCTAAGAGTGTGTAGGAGAAGTTCTAAAAACCTGTACACGAGCCGCAAAAGCGGCTCGAGATCATTTGTCTCGGATGCCGAGTGCGGCGATCAGTTGGGTATAGCGGTCGTAATCTTTTTTCTTGAGGTATCGAAGAAGTCGTTTACGTTGACCGACCAATTTCAAAAGACCGAGTCTTGACGAGTGGTCTTTTTTGTTCTCTTTGAGGTGATCCGTCAGGTATTTGATACGCTCGGTAAGCAGTGCCACCTGCACTTCCGGAGAACCGGTATCGTTCTCGCCTCGTCCAAATTGTTTGATGATTTCGAGCTTCTTCGCCGAATCCAAAGCCATTGCTGACCTCCTGATTGGTAGTGAAATTCTCTTCATAGGCGCCGAGGCGTCTGCTAAAAAGAGTGCGCAATTATACACAACCCCGACTGAAAAAGCAAAGATTTACGAAAAATAGATTAGAATGGAGCCAAATTGGACGGGGGGAGAACGATGTTATTGACCAGAGCCAGCGAATATGCCCTGCTCTCTTTGGCCTTGATCGGCGAAGAGGGGGCGCCCAAAGATGTGGAGACGCTCTCCAGGCAGCTCGACATCTCCAAAAGTTTTCTGGCGAAAGTCCTACAAAACCTAGCGAGAGCGGGAATTTTGGTCTCTTACAAAGGGGCGAAGGGGGGATTCGCCCTCAAAAAACGGTTCGACGAGATCTCCATCATGGAGGTGGTCAAGGCAGCGGAGGGGAAGAGCCCTTCCGTATTCGAATGTTCACCCTCCCAAGAGTGCTGCCCCAGTGAACGGGCCTCTTCCTGTGTGATCTGGCCTTTTCTCAACCGTTTGCAAAACAAGATCGACGGTTTTTTGGAGAGCCTGACCCTCAAAGACATCTTGGACAAATAAGGTAGACATTGGCGAAAGCGACCCGTACCAGACTGCTACGACGAGCCGTTCCTTTCCTGGAAACCATCGCCAACGCCAAAGATCTCACGATCGTCGCTTTTATCGTGGCGATCATGGCGATCATCATCGTCCCGCTACCAAGCGCGGTTCTCGACTTTTTTCTCACCGTCTCCATCGCCATATCGGTGTTGATGATCCTCATTTCGGTCTTCATCGAAAAGCCGACCGATTTCACGACCTTTCCGACGATGATCCTACTCGTCACCCTCTATCGCCTCTCCCTCAACATCGCGACGACTCGGATGATCCTCTCCAAAGGGCACGAAGGGCCCGAAGCGGTCAGCGACATCATCACCAGTTTCGGCGATTTCGTCGTCGGAGGCAATTACGTCATCGGTATTGTCGTCTTTTCCATCATCGTCATCATCAACTTCATCGTCGTCACCAAAGGCGCCACCCGCGTCGCCGAAGTGGCCGCCCGTTTCACACTCGACGCGATGCCGGGCAAACAGATGGCGATCGACGCCGACCTCAACGCCGGTCTCATCGACGAAGCCGAAGCCAAGAAACGCCGGGCCGAGATCCTCCAGGAGGCCAGTTTCTACGGGGCGATGGACGGTTCGAGCAAATTCGTCAAAGGGGATGCGGTCGCCGGCATCATCATCACGATCATCAACATCATCGGCGGACTGCTGATCGGAATGTTTCAACACGACATGAGCCTCGCCGACGCCGCGAAGACCTTCACCCTTCTTACCATCGGCGACGGTTTGGTCTCCCAAATTCCCGCGCTCATCGTCTCCACGGCCACCGGTATCATCATCACCCGCGCCACCAAAGACGAGGAGAAGAACTTCGCCGAAGGGGCGATCAAACAGTTGATGCAAGAGTACAAAACACTCTTCATCGTCGGCTTCATCCTCCTTCTTTTCGCCCTGGTACCGGGCTTGCCCACGCTTCCTCTGACCTTCGTCGGCATCCTGTTCCTAGGACTTGGATACGTCATCCGCAAAGAGGAGATCGAAGAGTCTTTACTACCGACCGAACCGTCGAAGGAGAGTATGACCGAAGAGCACGAACCCCTTCACAAAGCCCCGACGAAAGAGGAGGAAGAGGCCACGCTGGAAGATATTCTCAAAGTCGAGATGCTCGAACTGGATCTGGGCTATCAACTGATCAAACTCGCCGATACGAGCCGAGGGGGCGACCTCTTGGAGAGGATACGCTCCATGCGTCGCAAAATCGCTTCCGATTACGGTTTTTTGATGCCTCAGGTGCGCATCCGAGACAATCTACAACTTCCTCCCAATACCTATCAGATTCTTCTCAAAGGGGTCGAAATCGGTAGCGGCGAAGTCTATGCCGACAAATTTCTCGCGATGAACAGTGGGATGGCGACCGAAGAGATCGAAGGGATCCACACCAAAGAGCCCGCTTTCGGCCTCGACGCCATCTGGATCGATGCGGACAAAAAAGAAGAGGCGATCATCAAAGGCTATACCGTCATCGATCCGGCCACCGTCATCTCCACACATATGAGCGAACTGGTCAAAAAGCACGCCGAGGATCTTCTGACGCGCCAAGAGGTCCAGTCCCTTTTGGAAAAGGTCAAAAAAGATTATCCCGTCGTCGTCGAGGACGCCCTCAAAGTCGCATCTTTGGGACTCGTCCAGCGTGTCCTCAAACAACTCCTCCACGAGAGGATCCCCATCAAAGATATGGTCACGATTCTAGAGACCATCGCCGACGTGGCCGAATACACCAAAAACGTCGATCTGATCGTCGAACAGGTACGGGCCCGCCTGGCACGCGTCATCACCAATCTCTACAAAGATCAAGAGGGCACGATCAAACTCCTTACCCTCGACGCACCCACCGAACAAAAACTCCTCGATCACCTCCAAGAGAGTGAATCGGGCCGCCAACTTCTGCTCAACGTCGGCCAGATCAACGAAGTGGTCGAAAGGATCAGCGACGAAGCGCAGAAAGTCCTTCAAAAGGGTGTCGCACCCGTCATCTTGATCGTCGATCCGATGCTTAGAAAACCGTTGGCCGAGATTTTCGAGCGATTCGGCCTCGATGTCGTCGTCCTCAGCCACGCCGAAATCGATCCCAACGCCAAATTCGAAGTGCTCGGCAGCGTCACTATCGAACTGTAAGAAGGAACAGATGATCTATCTTCGAAAAATCGCCTCTTCGAGATCCTCCGAAGATCCGAAACTCGGACTTAGTATCGAATACCATATCCCACTATCAAGGAATCTCTTTTGAAACGACCCGACATCGTCTACCATCTCTCTCACACCGATCTGGACGGTTACGCCTGTCAATTTCTCACCTCCCACTGTTTCGAAACGATCCGTTTCCAAAACAGCAACTATGGCGACGAGATCACCGGACGGCTCAAGATCTTCTTCGACGAGATGCTGCTCGATCCTGCGAGGAGCATTTTGCTCCTCATCACCGACCTCAACCTTTCGCTCTCTCAATGCGAATGGATCGTCAAACAGATCGACAAGCTGCATCAGTTCAAAAGCGGCTGCACCATCACCCTTCAACTGCTCGATCATCATGGAAGCGGTCAAGCGTGCGCCGACAAATACGAATGGTACTACCTCGATACAACCCGAAGCGCCACGAAAATCACCTACGATTGGTTGCTCGAACGTTTCGCCTGCCGAACGCTAGAAACCTATAAAGATCTCGTAGAGTCCATCAACGCCATCGATATTTGGTTGACGCAGGAGAAAGGATTCGAGTTCGGTAAAGTCCTGATGGGAGCCATCGCCTCCTCCAGAGAGGTGGGACGTGCCCTTTTCGACGACGAAGATCGGGCTCACAAATTCCATCTGATCCGATCCGCCCACGACCTCATCGACGCAGCCGACGCCCATATCCGCCTCGACAACGCCATGCACGGTATCAAAAAAGCCTTTTTCGCCCAGGGACGACAGGACAACACTCTCGACAACCTCGTCGCCGACTACTTGACCGACCTACTCACACAGCGCAAAGAGGCGCTCACGATCCATTACCGCGACAAACGGGGTGTCCTCACTTTCGGCATCCCCAACATTTCCGTTATCGGCAACGCCTTCCTCGTCGCCAATCCCGATATCGACTTCATCCTAAACATTTCGCCGAATGGGTCGATAAGTTTACGCAGCAACAACAAAGCCGACGTCAGTGAAATCGCTTCGACGCTCGCAGGAGGCGGTGGTCACCCCAACGCGAGCGGCGGGCGTATTCAGCATTTCAAGGAGAGCTACAGCTACGACGACGTCAAACGTTTTGTGCAAGCGCTGATCGACGAAAAAACGAAGGAGTCAACATGAAGCGACCTGCCCCGACGGGAACCGAAAAGCTCCTGAAGGATGAGGATTTTATCGTTTCCAAAACCGACCTCAAGGGCCGGATCATCTACGGCAACAAAATATTCATCAAAATTTCCGGATACAGTGAAAGCGAACTTTTAGGGGCTCCCCACTCGATCCTGCGCCATCCGGAGATGCCCAAGATCGTCTTCAAACTACTGTGGGAACGGATCCAAAACAAACAGGAGATCTTCGCCTACGTCAAAAATCTCTGCAAAGATGGCGGCCATTATTGGGTCTTGGCCAACGTCACCGCGACGATCGCCCCCGATGGGACCGTCAGGGACTACCATTCGGTCCGACGAAAACCGAGCGACCGGGCGATGCAGGTGATTCCCGGACTCTACACCCAACTACTCGACGCGGAGCGAAAGGGTGGCATGGATGCTTCCGAGCGTCTTTTGAACGAAATTTTGCACAAGGAAGGAGTGAGCTATGACGAGTTTGTCCTCGGCCTTCAGCAATAAACAGACCCTCGTTTTTATGGTGGCCGCATTCGGGGCCGCCATCTTTTTGTTGGCCACGGGTGGTTATGTCGCCGGCGGCATCGTGGCACTGCTAGGCGTCGTCGGTCTTTTCGTGCCAGGAAGCGGCGATTCGGCGTGTGAAAAGATTTTCAACGATCCGCTCATTCGTCAGGTCCGCGACGTACTGATCAAAGCGGGTCGGGGCGAACTGAGCGATCGGATTACCCACATTCCCGAAGATCATGTCCTCCAAGGCGTCGCCTGGGGCATCAACGACATGCTCGATCAGGTGGAGCAGATGATGCGTGACATTCACGCTTCCATCGATGCCGCCGGTGAAGGCAAAAGCTATCGGATCATCTTCATCCAAGGGTACAAAGGGGATTTCAAAGCGGCCACCCCTTATCTGAACAGAGCGATCCAAGCGATCGCCGACTCCTACAAGACGGTGATGCGCGGAGAGCTAGCCAAAGAGTTCGAAAAGACGACCGGGGGTGTCGCCGCCGGGCTCGACATTATCCAAGAAGATATAAGACGTAACTCGAACATACTCGAAAATATCGTTGCCAATACCCGCCTCACCGCCGAAGAAGCCGCTCAAAGCCGCGATACGGTCCGAAAGATCATTCAAAGCCTCGACGAACTGATCC
>CAZORY010000012.1:0-20159 GCA_964582435.1 uncultured Campylobacterales bacterium | reverse complement strand
GACGTAAAAAGAGTTCGAGCCATCGGGCGATACTCTTTGCGTCGTATCGGTCCCCAAACGCGTGACGGGCAAGGAAAAGAATCTTTCGAGGAGAAGCGCCGCTTTTGATCATATGATAGAGAAAGAAGTCGTGCAGTTCGTAAGGCCCCACGATCTCTTCCGTCTTCTGGGTAATTCGCTCCTCTTTCGGCGGGAGTAGTTCAGGACTGACCGGAGTCGCTAGAATGTCGTGCAAAACATCCGAAACTTTCGGGTAGATCTCCGCCGCCCATTCGACGATGTAGCGCACCAAAGTTTTGGGAATACCGATATTGATCGCGTACATCGACATATGATCACCGTTGTAGGTACTCCACCCCAGTGCCGCTTCGCTCAAATCGCCGGTTCCTACGACGATGCCGTTTTTCGCGTTGGCTAGATCCATCAAAATCTGGGTGCGTTCTCTTGCCTGTACGTTTTCGAATACGACGTCATGGACCTCCGGCTCGTGTCCGATCTGTTCGAAATGTTCCAAACAGGCCGCTTCGATATCGATACGATCGAACGTCACGCCCAATCCTTCACAGAGTTTGCGCGCATTTTCGAGTGTCCGGGACGTGGTGCCGAATCCCGGCATCGTCACGCATAGAATATCTTCGGGATCTCTGCCCATCTTCTCGAACGTACGGTACGTAGCCAACAGAGCGAGGGTGGAATCGAGTCCACCGGAGACACCCAGAATGCATCGTCGGCTACCGACATGATCCAGCCGTTTCTGAAGCCCTGCCGCCTGGATCGCGAATATCTCCCTACACCGTTTGGCACGTTCCCGTTTTTTGGATGGTACGAAAGGATGGGGATCGATCAAACGATTGAGTTGCTCGATCGCCGGAAACTGGCCCATGGCGACCCTTCGATAAGAACGGACGTCACCGTCGGCGAAACTTCCCTCCGCCATTCTTAAGGTTTTCAGACGTTCCAAGTCCACATCGGCGAAAATCAGTTGGGATTCGTCCAGAAAACGCTCACCCCTGGCCAAAATCGCACCGTTTTCCGCGATCATCACGTCGCCACCGAACACTACATCGGTCGTCGACTCTCCCATCCCACAGGAGGCATAGACGTAAGCCGCCATACAGCGAGCGCTCTGCGTCGAGACCAAGGAGGCCCTGTATTCACTTTTTCCGACGATTTCATCGCTGGCGGAAAGATTGAAGAGCAGCGTCGCACCGGCAAGTGCCTGGTAACTGCTGGGTGGGACGACGCTCCAGAGGTCTTCACACACTTCCACACCAAAAAGCATCTCTCCTTCGCCGGCGAACAATAGGTCCACGCCGAAGGGAACTTCCCGGCCTGCGATCGTCACCCGTGCCTCTTCGACCTTACCTCCCGGGACGAACCAACGCTTTTCGTAATACTCCTTGTGTTCAGGTACGAAGCTTTTGGGCACGACTCCGACGATCTGGCCACGATGGATGACGATGGCACAGTTGTAGAGTCTTCCATCGTGCCACAAGGGAGCCCCCACGATGGCGGCGGTCATGGACTCGCGCGAGAAGGCGACCAGACGTTGCAACCCCTTTTCGACCGCTCGATGAAGCGCCTGTTGGAAAAAAAGATCTCCACAACTGTACCCACTCACCCCTAGCTCGGGAAAGAGTACGACAGCGGCGTTCTGTTCGGTCGCTACGCGCCATAGGCCGATACTCTGTTCTACGTTGAAAGCGACATCGGCGACACGCACCTTCGGCACGGCCGCAGCCACTCTGACAAACCCGTACATCGACGACTCTTTTGCGAAAAATTATCTTTTTTATTCTATCATAACCTCAAAGTTCATGATATTTGGTCGATAGTTATCGCAGATTTGCCCGTTGGAAGGAACCGAATGTCCGCGCCTCGTCATCTTCTCTCTCTTTGTCTTCTTACGGTGGTGGCCGTAGCGAGGACACCGGACGACAAAGCGCATGCTCACCAAAATTTTTTACAGGCATTGAAAGAGGCCTCTTCCATCGCCCATGAACGGAAGCTGAACATCGACGAACGTCCCGACTTCACGACCGTTCTCCGTGGAGAAGAGCTCAGGGGACTAGGTGTAAGGACACTCTTCGATACCCTTGCACTCGTCCCGGGCATCCAGACCTCCGAGATGCAAAACGGTATCAAAAACCTTTTCGACGCGGATCTTTACGACCGAAGCTATTACGGCAGACACGAGGGTCTCCCCCGTCCCGGCCGTAGGCTCTTTTTCTCCGTGGAGTTTCCCCTATGAAAAAGATCCGTTTTCTGGTCATCCTGTTGCTTGTAGGCTTGACGGGTGCTTTCGCACGTATCTACGACGAGGGACTTCTGGCCATCTATGCCAAAATCGTACCGAAACTGATGGCGCTCGACCATACGCCTAGGCGAGGAAGACCTCACCTTGTCATTCTCCATGAACCGGCCGATGTCAAGACGGCCCGCAAGCTAGCGGCGATGATAGGAAACGATCCTTCATCGACGCACCGCTCGTCGTTGAAGGTCGAAGTAGACACCTACGCCAAGAATATCTGTGAAAGAAAGGAGGTCGCCGCACTCTTCTTGCTCCCTACCGATGGCAAGACACTTTCCAAAGCTCTGGTATGTGCCAAGAAACGTCATATTCTCACCTTCGCCTACGATCCGGCGATGCTCCGTTACGGCGCCGACCTCTCCGTCTATCCGGGAGAGCGTATCTATCCTTACGCCAATCTCGATGCCCTGAAACGACACGGCATTCGTCTGGACCCTTTTTTGCTCAACATCGCGAAAATCTATCGGGAGAAGATACGATGAAAGGCGGTCTCTCTCTCAGCCTTCGTATCATACTTGTCGTAAGCCTCGTGTTCGTATTGCTGTTCGGTCTCGTGAGCTTCTCCAACTACCTTTCGGTCAAACATTTTTCCAAAGAGAGCGAACGTCAAAAAAGCGTCCTGCTTCTCGACGCGATCTCCCCGGTCGTCGCCATCGATCTCTATCTGGGTATGAACGAAGCGTTGCGAGAGTATCTGCAAAAGATCGTACGACAAAACCCGATGATCGCCAGCCTCGCCGTCCATGATGCCACCGGCAAAGTGATCTACGACTATCGCATCCCCTCGTACGAGGCGATGACCGGCGAACCGATTCGCATCTCAAGGGAACTGACGACACCCAATAGCCAAGAGATGACCGGAGTCGTCGAACTGATCTATTCCGGAGAAAACTACGAACATCTCCTCCACAGTTACCGCCATTACATCCTTTACACCTTCTTGGTGGCGGTGTTGCTACTCACACTTTTGCTTTGGTGGCTCAAAAACATGTTGGCGCCGCTTAAAGATCTGGCCGACGAAGTCCGCGCTTACGATCCCAAAAAAGGGAACTTTCCTAAAGAAAAAAGCCCGTACAACGATGAAATCGGCATCATACGCAACGCAATGGTCGAAATGTTCGAAAAGATCGAGGCCTATACCAATCGCCTCTTCGAACTGACCCTCAAACTCGAAACGAAAGTGAAAGAGCGAACCGAAAGCTTGGAAACGGCCAACAAACTTCTACGCCAAGAGATCATCGAACGTGCCCGCGCCGAAGAGCAACTCAAATACGCCAATCGAAAGCTCGAAGAACTCTCCACCAGGGATCCGCTGACCGATCTTTACAATCGCAGGGCGTTCGAACAGAATCTCAAACATTTTTGGAAAATGGCGAAGCGGGACAAAAAACCACTCTCTCTACTTCTGTGCGATATCGACTATTTCAAAAAGATCAACGACACGTTCGGCCATCCGGCAGGCGACGAGTGCCTCCAGGAGTTGGCGACGATTCTTAGAAAATCGGTACGCCGCCCCCTGGATATGGTGGCCCGCTACGGTGGCGAGGAGTTCATCTTCTTGCTGCCCGATACGCCCAGTGAAGGCGCGTTGCAAGTGGCTGAAGAGATTCAGCGACACATCGCCGAACGCAACGGCATGACAACGACCCAAATTCCTTTTACCGTGAGTATCGGCGTCGCGACGATGGTTCCCGACGACGGGCTAACCTACCACGATTTGATCAAGGCGGCCGACCTGGCCCTATACGAAGCCAAACATCGAGGACGCAACCGCATCGAATGCCACAACCTATGGTAGCCAGCAATGGTTCGTGATTCTTTCGAATCTACGGACAGATCTCTTCCCCCTCCTCTCGTTCGCACGAGGCTATCTCCTTTACGCAAGCACGATTACGTCCAAGTGCCTTGGCGCGATACATCGTCCGATCGGCCGAACGGTAGAGATGTCTCATCATCGTTTGCCCCTCTTCGACATGCCGACAGAGCACCATCCCCAAAGAGATGGTCACCACCCGATGGGGTGGATTGCCTGTATGGGGTATTTTCAACGCTTCGACACCCTGCACTAGCTCCTGAGCGATTCTGTGGGCTTCGGTTAGATTATGGAGATATCCGATCACGATGCCGAACTCTTCGCCACCGAGCCGAAAAAAGATGTCGTCTCCTCTTTTCAGCCGGTTTCGAACACTTTCGCAGATACCGACCAACGCCTCGTCACCGGCCATATGACCGTAAATCGAATTGTAATTTCTGAAATTGTCCACATCGAAAATCCCAAAAAGGATCGGTTCGCCTCGACGGTGGGCATTGGCCAACAATCGGGGCATCATTTCATTGAAAGCGCGGCGATTGTAAAAACCTGTCATCGGATCGACCATCACCAGCTCTTCCAACCGTACGTAGGGCGTGACATCCCGCCGGATCGTCATATACTCCTTGATCTCTCCTTTACCGTTCGTCACCGGTGCGACGGTCACGTCCACCCAGTAAACTTCGCCGTCTCTCTTCGTAGCCTTAAGCTTGGAAACCTGCCAAACCTCTCCTTCGCTCAGTCGCGCCTCCATCTGTTCTACTAGCGAGGGATCGATATCTCGATCGAACAGGTCGTGATAACTCTTGCCTATCAGCTCTTCTTTCGAAAAACCGCTCAGTTTTTCGAGCGCAGAACTGATATAGGTCACGATCCCTTTGCGATCGGTTTTGGACATCAAAACGTTTCGATCCACCACCTCCAACATATGACGAAGCTCCTCTTCCGTCCGTTTTCTCAGCCTCATTTCCCGACGCATCCAAAGTATCGAAAAAGCCAAAAACGTCACGATTCCCAACGCCAATAAAAAAGGGGCTCTATACGGTTCCGTCGATCGATGAAGCTCTACGGGAAGCCATCTGTTTTCTATCTCCGCTTTTTCATCGGGATGGATCGCCGACAGTCCTTTGTTGAAAATGCCCATACCCATCTCGTAATCGTCGCGCATCATCGCCCGTAACACGAATGGATGCTTGAAAGGTGTGGAAAAGCGAAATTGCGGGTAATGTTCGTGTGTGACGATGTATTTGAGGGTCGGTAGAATGTCGACGACGCCATCGACTTCCCCTGCGACGAGTTTTTCGAGCCCTACCCCCGTATTGGCCACAGGTACCAGCTCCACCTTCGGATAATAGAGCGCCAACATGGCCTCAGCGGTATAATCCTTTCCCACCGCGATACGCCATCGATCGGCATGGCGAGGATCGAATCGACGAGTCTCCCCGGCCTTGACGACGAGACCGTGGGGATAGGTCCCATAGGGTAAGGAGAAAATGGCATAGCGTTTGCGCCCAGGTGTAATGGCGGTCGCGATCGCCATATCGAGTCGTTTGGCCCGGATATCTTCCAATATCTCGCTCCATCGCTTTTTGGGTTCGTAACGCATCAACAACCCCGTGCGACGATAGATGAGCCGCATATAATCTGGAACGACACCGTCCAATCCACTGCGATCTCGTCTAGGAATCGAAAAAGGCGGCCACCATGTTTCCGAATAGCGAACGACGTGATGGGCCATCCATTCGCGTTCTTGTGGCCTGATGGTTCCTTGATGATACAAGAAAAGGGGATCGATCACCTCTTCCAACCGTTTTTTCTCCAGTCCATCGCCAGCCGAGATGAACCGTTGCAGCATCAACTCCAGCTTTCTCATTCGCAGCAATCCCACCATCTGCGGCGAAACCGTCACGTACTTTTTGAGATGTCTGCCTTCGAAAACGAGTTCATCCGCATTCGCCGCACAAATACCCAATCCGTCGAGGTAGGTCGCCGTCTCCTGGATATGGGCCATCGCATAGCGCCACCCCTTCAACGTCGCCAATACGAAACGTCTCGCCAACAATGGATGATCCTGCCAAAATTTTTTGGAAGCGACGATGAAATCGTCGTAGAAGTCGTAACCGTAGGCGGCAGGATCGATCCAGGCGACCTCCTTTGTCCCCTTACGAATCTCTTCATAGAAATAACGATTGCTACCGAACAAACCGATCGCCGCTCGATCGTTATGACGATAGGCTTCGATGTCGAAAGGGTGTTCTCGATAGGAGATGCCGCTATTGCGTAAAAGCAACGAAAGCGCGGTACGCCCACTTTCGTTGGGATTGAGATAGATGTCGAAACCGTCGAGATCGTCGATGGCGTCTCCTGGAGCGTTTTTGTAGAGTAACAGTTGTGGCGAGTGTTCGAAAAGCGCTCCCATCACTTGAAGTCCGCCATTTTCCAAAGCATCGACGAGTACGCCCGAATACTCCACACCGAATTCCGCTTCGCCATCCCGGATGATCTTCGTGACGCTTTTTCTCATGCCGGGCCCTCCGGGAAGGATTTTCACATCCAACCCTTCTTGGCGGTAATAACCTTTGGTCGACGCCATATAGAATGCGGCAAATTCGAACTGTGGTTTCCAATTGAGTTGTACTCTGACACTCGTCAGTGCCATCAATGGTATGGAAAAAAACAATGAAAGGAGAATTTTCCACATAAGACAATCTATTACAAAGGCAATTAAGCATTACTTAAATCTATAAAAGGAGAAGCCACCCCGGGGGTGGGAAGAGAGGTTTAGCGATGGTCGTGAATTTCGATCGTTTCGATCGTATCGTTTTGATCGATACTATCGAGAACCAGCATACTGTCGGCATCGTCATCTTCGATACCGCCGAATACCGTATGTACGCCATCCAGATGGGGACATGGCGCAAAACAGATAAAAAACTGACTCCCTCCCGTATCTTTACCGGCATGGGCCATCGAAAGTGTCCCTTTGACATGCTTATGTCTGTTCTTTTCGGTTTCACACGCGATCGCCCAACCCGGTCCACCCGTACCGACTCTCGCAGGATTTCCGCCAGGGCCGCTATGAGGACAACCTCCTTGGGCCATGAATCCTTTGATGACGCGATGAAATTTGAGATTGTCGTAAAAACCCTCTTTGGCCAATGTCGCGAAATTGGCGACGGTATTGGGTACTTCGTCCCCATAGAGCTTGAGCCAAATATCACCTTTGTTGGTTTTGATTTTGGCATATTGAAAGCTCTGCATCGTCGCTTCATCGTAATCGTACGTCTTGAGTTTTTTTCCGAACATCTTCGTCTTCTCCTCTTTTTGGAGCCGATTATACCACGCTACGACGCCAGTAACTCTTCAAAAGTAGAAATAATCCGTTCCATTTGAGCAACAACCGCTTGTACAATGGGAGGTTGGCCAGCCTCAGCTGGCAGAATAGTTCGTTCAGGCCTTCTCGTTCACTTTGCGTCAGGTTGCTCATCCAAAGCCTTTATCTTTTTTACGACACGTACGATCTCATCATCGTCCAACTCCCCCAACATCTGCATCAATGCACGAGCGGCGATAGGATTCGCACGCCCTGTACGCCAGTCCTGGTAGGTCCGCATCGATACGCCCAACTCCTGCGCCATCGCCTTTTGGGAGATTTTACGGCCATTGTGCTTGGCTTCCAGGGCGTTATGGACAATGTTGAAAATGTCGCTGACTTTCATCAGAAAATTATACTGGCGCAAACTGATATGAACGTTAAAATGTATTAAATATTCATTATATCTAGTAAAATATTCCATTTAGCTCTTATTTTTAGTATTTATCTACTTGTTAGTATCTATTTTTTTATTGTTTAGTCAACAATTATGTTAATTATATACATATTTCTGTGTAATATATCGATCGAACAGCCGAGTCGATCTTTCCAAAGATTTGGAGGATCCAATGCCAAAAGCGTTTCATGAGCTTCTGCGGTGAGAGCCGGTAAACGCTTCATTTGGATATATCCCTATCGACAAGAAAGTCGATACGCATCGCACGATGTGGCCTTGAAACTTGGACGGGACCTGTTCAAGTGATCGGGATAGGTAGAAGATGTGGCTCGTTTCGTAACATATTGTTTTATGATAGAGATGGTCCGAAGATGATTCGACGATACCCTTCGACGACAACGACGCGACTATCTATCGAACCACAGGTGCGTGCTTTGGCCATACTTTTGACGTGCCGATGAAGATCCCGGACGATGCCTCGCTCCCAGCCAATGGCCTATCCCTCGGTTAGGCGTACCTTTATCCGTTCGATTAATCGGAAGGGCGCCGCTCTATTCTGATCAAAAGGTTGGCACCATATCTCAACCTCAAGTGGGTCGGAGGTTCGATACAATAACGAAAACGTTGTCGATTCAGGGCCTAGCACATGCGATGCCCCCCGCCGATACGATGACGACATGCGTCAGAGCGCAACCCACCAAACATCCCATCAAAGGAGAGAAAATGGCACTCGAAGAGAAGTATTTCCCCAACAAAGCTTTCGCCAAAGAGGCGCGGATCAAGAATATGTGCGAATACCGGGAGCTGATGGATTGGGCCAAAGAGGATTACGAAGGATTCTGGGATCACTGGGCCAAAGAGAAGATCGATTGGTTCGAACCTTACCATACGGTCCTGGACGAAAGCGACGCACCTTTTTACAAATGGTTCGTCGGCGGCAAACTCAACGTCGCCCATCAATGCATCGATCGCCACATCGACGTACGAAAGAACAAAGCGGCCATCATCTTCGAAGGCGATCGCGGCGACAAAGAGATCATCACCTATCTAGAACTCTACAAAAACGTCAACCGTTTCGCCAATCTTTTGAAAAATCGCTTCGGTGTCAAAAAGGGTGATCGGGTCGTGCTTTATATGCCGATGATTCCGGAAGCGGCCTATGCGATGCTCGCATGCGCCAGAATCGGCGCGATCCATTCGGTCGTCTTCGGCGGGTTCAGTGCCGAAGCCCTTCGAGATCGTATCATCGATGCCCAGGCCAAAGTGATCGTCACCGCCGACGGTGCGTTCCGCAAAGGCAAACCCTATATGCTCAAACCCACCGTCGACGAAGCGTTGGAAGAGGGATGCGATAGCGTCGAAAAAGTCCTCGTCGTCCAACGCAACCACGAAGACGTCGTATGGATCGAGGGCCGCGACTATAGTTACAACGAATTGATCGACCTTGAAAGCGATGTTTGCGACCCCGAGCCGATGGAGAGCGAAGATCCTCTCTTTTTGCTCTACACCTCAGGCTCGACCGGTAAACCCAAAGGCGTTCAGCACGCCCAGGCCGGTTACATTCTATGGGCGCAGATGACGATGGAGTGGGTCTTCGACGTCAAAGAGAACGACACCTACTGGTGTACCGCCGATATCGGCTGGATCACGGGCCATACCTACATCGTCTACGGACCCTTGGCCGCCGGAGCGACTACGGTGATGTTCGAAGGCGTACCCACCTATCCGGATGCGGGCCGGGCGTGGAAGATGGTGCAAGAGTACAAGATCAATCAATTCTACACCGCCCCTACCGCCATTCGCGTCCTCCACAAAACCGGTGAACACGAACCTGAAAAGTACGACCTCAGTTCCCTCAAAGTCCTCGGAACCGTCGGTGAACCGATCGACCCGCCGGCGTGGAAATGGTACTACGAAAAGATCGGAGGCGGACGCTGCGCGATCGTCGATACCTGGTGGCAGACCGAAACGGGCGGTCATATGATCAGTCCGCTGCCGGGTGCGACGCCGATCAAACCGGCCTGCGCCACGTTCCCCCTACCCGGCATCATGGCCGAAGTGATCGAACGCGACGGTACACCGGTCGAACCGGGTGAGCAAGGACTACTATGTATCACCAGGCCCTGGCCCAGTATGATCCGAACCATTTGGGGCGATCCGGAGCGGTTCAAAAAGAGCTACTTCGGTGATGCGCGAAAGGATGGCCAACCGGTCTATTTCAGCGGGGACGGTGCCGTCGTCGACGAAGAGGGCTACATCACGATCACCGGCCGCGTGGACGATGTCATCAACGTCAGTGGTCACCGCATGGGCACCGCCGAGATCGAAGCGGCGATCAAAAAGCATCCCCACGTGGCCGAAGTGGCCGTCGTCGGCAAACCGGACGAGATCAAAGGCGAAAGCGTATTCGCTTACATCGTCTTAAAAGATGTGGCCGATAACTTCGGGGAAGAGGCCGAACTGGCCAAAGAGATCAACGAGGTGATCGCCAAAGAGATCGGAAACATCGCCAAGGCCGATACGATCAAAGTGGTCCCAGGCCTACCCAAAACCAGATCGGGCAAGATCATGCGACGCATTCTGCGATCCATCGCCAAAGGGGAAGAGATCAAACAAGACATCTCCACCCTCGAAGATCCTAGTATCGTCGCCAAAATTCAGACTTGCGTGATCGGCTAAAAAGAGGGCGATGGCCCTCTATCGTACATACCGGGTGCGTCCGGCTCCGGCCGTGTCGCATACAGTACAAGCCATGCGCCCTCGGTCGTAGCGAATAAGGTATAATGCGCCAAAAAGCCAAGGTGGACCCTATGGAACTTTGTGTGGCACTCGATCTCCCTCAAAAAGAGGAGAATCTCGCACTTGCGGCGGCCCTTGCAGGAAGAAAATTGTGGCTGAAAGTGGGTTTTCGTACATTCATTCGTGATGGCAGAGGATTCATCGAATCCCTCCAGGCGATCGATCCCGCATTCAAACTCTTTTTGGATCTCAAACTCTACGATATTCCGAATACGATGGCCGATGCCGCCGAAGAGATCGCCAAAATGGGCGTGGATATGTTCAATATCCATGCCAGTGCCGGAAAAAAGGGGATGCACGCGGTCATGGAGCGACTCGATACACTCTCCCAAAGGCCTCTGGTGCTAGCGGTCACGGCCCTCACTTCCTTCGACTATCACACGTTCAAAGAGATCTACGGCTCCGACATCGACGAAAAAGCTGAACAATTCGCTCTACAAGCTTATCAAGCCGGCCTCGATGGTGTGGTGTGCAGCGCGTACGAAAGCCAGGCGATCAAGCGGGAAACCGACAAACGCTTCCTCACTCTATCGCCGGGAATCAGGCCTTTTGGAGAAGATCGAGGCGATCAGCAAAGGGTCGCGGACATCGAAACGGCACGAAAAGAGAAGGTCGATATTATCGTCGTCGGACGACCCGTCTATCGTGCCGAGGACCCGGGTGCCGTCGTCGATAAAATATTTGAACGCCTTTGAAAGTATGATGGTGTCGGGCGGGGTTTATGCCCCCGGCCGCCCCACTCTTTGCCAATCACGCTCCGACCCTTTCCAATCACCCAACTTCGTAGAGAGCGAAGAAGAGAGATCCATTACCAATGGCCCTCCGGGACCGCTGTCTCCATGCCCCAGATCATCCAGGCGACAAAAAGTGCGAAGAGTATGACGAAAACCAACGGTGCATATTTTTGGAACATAGATTATCTCCTGAAGATTTGGCGCCATTGTATCCAACCCTCGTTGAAACCGAAGGCTCCATCACATGGAACGGAGATTGCTTAAACCTTTTCACAGCATCTTCAACCTCGACGATGAAAGGAGCGAATATGAAAATCATGGATAAAGTCGAACTGGTCGTCCAACTGAAAGAGCGGATCGAAAAGGCGAAAAAAGAGAATCTCGCTCTTGCGGAGCAGTTGCAAAAATTGCTCGAAAATATACTCCACTCCAAAAGCTACAAAGCCATTTAAAGCCAAACTCAAGATTATTTCGGCTATAATTTCACCCACTTCCAGAGAGGGACAGGTGGGTGAGCTGGCTGAAACCACACCCCTGCTAAGGGTGCGTACCTTTACGGGTACCGAGGGTTCGAATCCCTCCCTGTCCGCCATTTCAATATCGTACCTCTCCAACTTCATCATTTTGCAAGCATATTTCATATAAAATCGAACAAAAAATCGGGAAATTCGTGGGTAAGAAAACCACTGCATGCAAAGATTGCGGACTACTACTGACACTTCCCTTGCATCGGCGACACCATCAGTTTCGTTGCCCGCGTTGCGACGGATTGATCTATCGGAGGGGTGAGCCTTTCGGATTCATCATCTCGATGGCCGTCACGACGTTGATTCTTTTCATACCTCTGACTTTTTTGCCGATTCTCGATCTGGATATCGTAGGCTTGCGATCGCAGGCCACTCTCTTCGAAGCGATCTGGCGTGTCTACGAAGATGGCTATCGTTTCATCGCGATCATCTCGATGGCGACGGGACTGCTTCTTCCCGTCGCGGCGACGACCCTTCTTCTGGCCATATTGGTTCCTCTCCAACTGGGTCGTCGCCCCAAAAGCGTGGCACGTTACTATCGACTCTACGAAACGTTACTCGACTGGGGAATGGTGGAGGTCTATCTCATCGGTGTCATCGTCGCCATCGTCAAACTTCATAAAATGGGGACGCTTCATATCGGGCTAGGACTGATCGACTTTTTCTTTTTCGCTCTGACTTTCTATATCACGACCATCTGGTTCAATCCTGACGACATTTGGAACGACGATGTCTTACAAAAGTGATATCGAAGCCGGTCTGCAACTGTGCCTACACTGTCGAAAACTCTATCCTCTAGGCGTCGACCGTTGTCGAAGATGTGGTTCCAAAGTCCATCAGCGCAAACCTCATGCCATTCCGATCACTTGGGCACTGGGAATCGCTTCGATCATCTTCTTGATCCCCGCCAACCTACTCCCGATGATGGTCGTCCAATCGATCGCCGGCAACGACGCAGGTACGATCATGGACGGAGTCATCTACTTTCTCGAACACCACGATGCGGGCATCGGTATCGTCATCTTTATCGCCAGTATCTTCATTCCCTTTTTCAAATTGACGGTCCTTTTTTACCTCTTGCTGGTCGTTCATTATCGCTGGTATCGGCGTGCCCGTTTCGCACTCAAACTCTATCGTATCATTCATTTTATCGGCAAATGGTCGATGTTGGATATCTTCGTCGTGGCCTTGATGGTCGGCATCGTTCAATTCAAACACTTGGCCACCATCGTCGCCGGTCCGGCGGCGATCGCTTTCATGCTCGCGGTGATTTTGACGATGTTCGCGACCGAACGGTTCGATCCAAGGTTGCTCTACGACACCCGTCTAGCGATCAAAAAGAGAGGGGATCCATATGCCTGATCACAAAGAAGAATATACCCATGCCATCGAAAAAGGGCGCGGCACGCTCTGGTTGATGTGGCTCATCCCGATATTCGCCATTCTCATGGCCGGGGGTCTACTTTACAAACACTATCTTAACAAAGGCGTCGAGATCGTCGTCACATTCGACGATGGCAAAGGGATCGAAGTGGACAAGACACCCCTGATCTTTCAAGGTATCCAACTCGGCAAAGTGACCGGCGTGCATATCGACACGGGCGACATCAACAAAATTGTCGCGACGATCACCGTCAATCCTGACGCAGCGCCCTACGTCACTCGAGACGGCAACAAATTCGTCAAAGTCGAACCCAAAATCACGCTGACCGAAATCAGTGGGCTCGATACGATCCTCAACGGGGTCTATATCGAAATCTTTCCGGCGGCACCGACCAAAGAGAAGCTCCTCAAACAACCGATCAGAACACATTTCGAAGGACTCGATCACTTCCCACCCAAACGGTTCGAAAAGGGGCTTTATCTCACGCTCCTATCGGAAGACGGTTCCCTGAGTCTCAACGGACCGGTGCTCTACAAACACTTCGTCGTCGGCCATATCGTCGACAAAAATTTCGCGGGCGACAAGATCAAATATACCCTACTCATCGAAGAGCGTTTTCGTCATCTTGTCAACGCTTCGAGTAAATTCTGGCAGCTTAGCGGTATCGAGGTCAAAGCTTCTTTGGCCGGCGTCAAAGTACGATTCGATTCCTTGGCGACGCTACTAGCCGGCGGTATCGCTTTCGACACCATCGATTCCCAAGCCGCACCGCCCAAGCAATCCTACAAGCTCTACCCATCGAAATTCGACACCCATCTTGACGACACGCTGATCACGATCGTCGCCGACAAAGCCTACCACCTCGATCCCGCCTTTTCGAATGTGGTTTACAAAGGATTCAACGTAGGCAAAATCGTCGACTCACAATATGACACCGATAAACACCAGACCATTTTTACCGTACGGATTTCCAAAAAATTCATCCATCTCGCCAATGAAAAAGCGTGGTTCTGGATCGTCAAACCAGTCGTCGGTATCCGTCAAATCAAAGGGCTCGATGCCATCGTCTCCGGCCCTTACATCGCTTTCGACACCGCCGATATCCAAGCGAAAAGGAGAACACGTTTCATCCTCCATGACCAGCCGATGCCTCGAAAGGGCCGACATATCCATTTAGAGGCCAAACTCGCCGAATCTCTCAAACCGGGAACCGCCATCTTCTACAAAGATATTCCCATCGGCGAAATCACGAGTATCGATCTCAAGCCGAACCATAAAACCCTCGACATCGACGCTTTGATCTACGATCGTTACAAACAATTTCTCAACGACAGCTCGATGTTCTACGTCAAAAGCGGTATCGAAGCGCAACTTTCCCTCCAAGGTTTCTACATCGACACGAGCTCTTTGGAAGCGATGGTCGTGGGCGGTATTTCGATGGTCACCCTCGAACCTCACGCCCCGAGCCAAAAAAAGCGTTTCTTTCTCTATAGAAATTACAAGGCGTTCAAAAAAGCCCGATATCTTGCGGCCGGTGGCGCGTTCTACCATATCCTGATGCCCCAACTCGGCGCTTTGGAAATAGGTTCACCCATCCTTTACAAAAGAATGAAAGCGGGTGAAGTGATCAACTACCGCTACCTTCCCGACAGCGATACGATCGACGTCGTCGTCTTCATCGCCAAAGATTTCAAACGGCGTATCAACGCCTCGACCCGTTTCGAAAACATCAGCGATATCGAACTGAAGATGAATTTTCCCGATCTTTCCCTCAAGATGGGACCGGTCAAAAATCTTCTCAACGGAGGACTCCTCTTTACCACGCCAGACCCCGAGGCACCAAAAGTCGCATCGGGACACCGCTTCAAACTCTTCGACGAAACGTTGCGAACCACGATGCACTATATCCGCTTCGATCTCTGGATGAACGGAGGGCATGGACTTAAAAAAGGCAGTCGTCTCCTTTACAAAGGTCTTCCCGTCGGCCACGTCGAAACGATGGCATTGATGAACAACATGGTCAAAGCGACCTTGCTGCTCGATAAACGCTACACACACCTTCTCAAGCCAGATACCCTATTTTGGCTCGAAACTTTTCAAATGGATCTGGAAGGTGTGCGCAATGTCGCCAACGCCATCACCGGGCCTGCCGTCGTCATGACGCCCGGCAACCAACCAGGAGAGAAGCGTTCCTTCCTCCTCTCGTCGGCACCGCCCCCACCCACCTACGGCAAACCGGGCCTTCGAGTCGTCGTCAAAGGGGATCGTTGTGGCAGTCTGCACGTTGGATCACCTGTTTTCTACCGCCAAATTCCGATTGGTAGCGTCGAATCCCTCGCCTTAGGCCAGGATGCCACAAGCGTGGATATGACCCTCTACATCGAACCCCGTTATGCCCGTTTGGTACGGGAAACGTCCAAATTCTACATCGCCGGTGCCATCGGCGTCGACGTCAGTCTCCTCGGCGTCAAGATACGCACCGAAACACTCAAGACGATGATCGCCGGAGGCATCGGTCTGGTCACCCCCGACCAACCGGGTCAAACCGTTACAGACGGCCATACTTTCAAACTCTACGGCAAACCCGAAGCCTCCTGGCTCGCGTGGAAGCCCCACCTGCTCTAGCGATCCGACCCTAGCTCTCGTCCAGAATCGGTAAAGCCCGTAGCTCCTACCGACTTTGCGTGGGTTCGCCGCTTGAGGATAGGTTTGGATCCGCCGACTTTTGTCGATTTCATTATCTAACATCTATTGTGAAATGATACTTATCATCACAGTTGTCAATGTTTCACGAATCGCGTCCAGGGTTCAAACGACTCAATAAGCAACAATCGAGCGATTATGCCCGAACATTGGCGATTTTATGCCGAAAATGCCTTGAGAAAACCAAAGGCGATTACAAGCATGTCAATCGGTTGAACCGTTTGCTCGATCTCCACCTATCTCCAGTGACCGTATGAGTCTCCGTTCACCTATTCTTAAACAAGGACGACGTTGAAAATCCCTACGCTCGAGAGGGCGTTCGAACGTTTGATGGGCGATCCTTTGCATGAAGGCGTCCAATTACGCTAAGATTGTGCCATGGAACATCGAATAGAAGACGAAGCGATCAAAACGATCGTTCACAACATCGCCGAAGATTTCCGCTATAGCGGAGAGTATGAAAAATATGCGCAGCTTTTCTACGCCGTGGACGCGACCGCGACGATCAACGAAAAAGCCTACGACGATATGATGGAATATCTCAAGACATCTCTCGAAGAGTTACGCAAAGATTTGGCGTGGCGCAAGGAGTTTTTGGGGGAGAATCCCCATATCCAAGAACAACAGCTCACTCAAACGATGGAAACGATCGAAAAGGAGTACCTTACGCTTTTGGATTACCTCGAACGTATCGAGCGCTGACGCCACCCGACCACACCGGTACTCGAACGCTCAAAAGACGATTTTCCCTTCCTCTTGGAGCCGGCGAATGATAGCGCGTGCTTTTTCATGCCCGGCATGGGCCGCTTTACGGCACCACTCCAGCGCTTTCTCGCTATTTTGCGCCACGCCCCACCCTTTGTCGTAGAGCATGCCTAGATTGTACATCGCTCTAGGATGCCCCTGCTCGGCCGCTTTTTCGTACCACTGACGGGCCAATTCGTAATTTTGAGGAACGCCCAAACCATCTTGATACATCGCACCGAGACAATTTTGCGCTTCGGCATGGCCATAGGTCGCCGCCGTTTCGTACCAATTGGCCGCCCGCTGAGGATTGGCCGGGGTTCCGGCACCCGCCTCGAGCATCTGAGCCACTTCGAACATCGCATGTAGATTGCCGGCATGGGCGGCTTTCATGAAGAGTTCGAAAGCCCGCGTTTCATCCGCCTCGCCTATCTTGCCCGCACGCACGATCTGTGCAAGATTGAAAAGGGCCACGTGCTGATTCTGCAATGCCGCCTTTTCGTACCACTCGACCGCTTCCTCGAGATTGGCGGCACACCCTTCCCCATGTTCGAGCATATACCCCACCATCGCCTGAGATTCCGCATCGCCATCCAGCGCCAATTCCAAAAAGGCGTTGAAAGCCGATACCTTGTCCCCTTCTTGATAGAGTTTGGCCGCCATTTCGTAGTACTTATCCATGGTTCCTCGCTTTGAAAGTGTCATATGTCGAAAGGATTATAGTACAAATCCCAAAAAGATCAATCCCACGACGATGCGATAGAGACCGAAGGGGATGAATGTGTGTTTCTTGACGAAAGCGAGAAACCATTTGATGATGACGAGTGCCACGATGAAAGCGGTGACGAAACCGATACCCAACGCCTCGGCATCGTCGAAGCTGAATTCGTGACGATGCTTGAGCATATCGTAGGCGGTCGCTGCGAGCATCGTCGGTACGGCAAGCAAAAAACTGAACTCCGTAGCCGCCGAACGTTTGAGGCCGATCAGTAGACCGCCGACGATCGTCGCACCCGATCGCGAAGTACCGGGAACCATCGCGAGGGATTGAAAAAGTCCGATCGCGAACGCCTGTTTGTAACTTATCGCTTCGACATGGCCGACATGGTGCTCTTTTTCTTTGTAAAAATACTCTACCAAAATAAAGACGACACCGCCGACGATCAGCATATAAGCGACCGTTTCGGGGGCGAAGAGGGACTTGATCAATTTATAAAGCGTCAATCCCAACACGCCGGTCGGGATGAAGCCGACGATCAGACGTTTCCAAAGTTCCACACTGTGGAAAATCTTCTCTTTGAAAGCGAAAATGACAGCCAAAATCGAGCCCAGTTGAATCACCACTTCGAAGGTTTTGTGCATTTGTGTCTGTTGCAATCCCATCAATTTGGAAGCTAGAATCAAATGCCCCGTGGACGAAACGGGCAAAAATTCGGTCACACCCTCCACGATCCCTAAAATGAACGCATCATACCACTCCATCGCAACCTCCTGATCGTTGAATATAACCCATATAGACACCTTCTTTGTTTAAAAGTTCTTCATGCGTGCCCCGTTCGACGATGTGACCGTTTTCCAGGACGTAGATATAGTCGGCTTTACGGATCGTGCTGAGACGATGAGCGATCATGATCGTCGTTCGTGAGGTGAAAAAAGGTTCCAAAGCCTCGTAAAGTTTCGCTTCGGTATGTACGTCCAGCGCCGAGGTCGACTCGTCCAAAATCGCGACGTTGGGATCGGCGACGATCATCCGTGCGATCGCGATACGCTGACGTTGACCCCCGCTGAGTTTGATGCCGTCTCGTCCTACGACGGTATCGAGTCCATTTTCGAAACTCTCCACGACAGGGCGCATCTGAGCCATTTCCAACGCCTTCCAAATCGCCGCCTCTTCCACCTCTTTGCCTAGGGTGATGTTGAATCGAATCGTATCGTGAAAAAGTTTGGGGCTTTGCAAGACCAAATTGACATGCTCTCTGACCACGTCCAGGCCGATCATCTTCACGTCCACACCGCCAAAAGCCAATCGACCCCGCTCGATAGGATAGAACCCTACGATGAGTTGCGCTAGCGTCGTCTTTCCCGATCCACTGGCCCCGACCAGAGCGACCCGTTGTCCCGGCGGTGCGGTGAAATCGACCTCGTGTAAAATCTCGGTATCCGGGGTATAGCCGAAACTGACGTTCTCCAGCGTCACACCGACCATTCGCTCTTTGTCGAAAGGGTTTTCGCGATGTTCGTAGACCGGTTCGGTCGGCATCGCGAAGACTTCGTTGATCCGATCCACGGCGGCACGGGCGTTGTGCAGGGCGTATTGGATACCCAAAATATCCTGTACGGGCGTCACCATGTACCAAAGATAACCGAAAACCGCCAGCATCATCCCGATGCTCAAGTCGCTAAACGCCACGGCAAGGATCGACGCGCCCCGAAAGAGTTCGTAGCCGGCCAAAAAGGTAAGATAACTGATCCGACTCGCCGCGTCGCTTCGCCAACCGAAGGTGATACTTCGATCCCGAACTTCACGGGCTTTTTGACGAAGTTTCCCGAAAAAGCGATCCTCTTGATTGGCGGCGCGTATCTGACCGAATAGATCGAGCGTCTCCGTCAACGCCGACTGGAAAGCTTCGATCGCACGATTCTCCTCTTTTTTGAGTTTCGCGACTTTGCGTGCCAGTCGAGTCGTGAAAGCGATGACCAAAGGATTGAGGAAGATGATGAAAAGGGCCAATCCCCAATGGATCCAAAGCAATACGCCGGCGATACCGATCAAAGAGAGGATGGAGATGATCAAACGGCTCACCGTCGAAGCGATGAAGGTATCGACCGTCTCGATGTCGGTGACCAGTTTGGCGGCGATGGCACCCGAGTGCGAAGTTTCGTACGCTTTCATCGAAAGGCGTTCGAGATGGTCCAACGCCCGCGTCCTCAAACGGTAGGTCACCTCTTTGGAAATCGCCATGAAAATTTTGGTCTGCCAAATCCCCAACATCGTATAGCAAAAACGCAACGCCACGGTGAGCAGAAGAATCACCATGACATAGCCAAAAGTGTGCATGGGCCATAGATAGGTATCGATCAGATGGGTCAGAGTATGGGACTTGTGCAGCAGCACCTCGTCCACCAGCATCGGAATCAACAGAGGGGTCGGAACGCTCACCAACGTAGCGGCGATCGCCACCGCGTTACCGGCTACGAGGGATTTGGGATGCTTAGCCACTTCCCCTAGAATCGTACGAAGGCTAAGCGACATGATCTAAAATGGCGGTCAAATCTTTTTCATCGACGACGACGGTCGCCTCCTTTTTCAAAATATCTTTGGCGCAGAAGGCGATGCGTGTATCGGCATGGGCGAACATGCTCAAATCGTTGGCTCC
>CAZORY010000011.1:0-20177 GCA_964582435.1 uncultured Campylobacterales bacterium | reverse complement strand
TACTGCCATGGTGCCTGGCGAACCGAAAAACTCGATAAGATCGAAAAGGCTTTGAAAAAAAACTGGCACCGTCTCTTTCAACGAGACGTCGTCATCGACGTCTCCGCGATCGAGCGGATCGATACGGGTGGCATGATCCTCTTTCTGAGGCTACGCGAACGGCTCAAAAAAGCGGGACGTTGCCATATCGTCGGTGCCGACCGAGATTTTTGCAAGATGTTCAAGCTCGTATCAAGACATCGTCGTCCTCTCGTTTCCGACGTATCCCCCGTATGGACGATATTGACCGATGCGCTCGTCGATTTAGGCAAAGCGACCCATCGGGCGTGGCGCGACTTTATTCTTTTTTTGAATTTCTTGGGGGCCGTCACCCTCGCCATGGGCCGATCTTTGCTCGATCCTTCCCGCATACGTTACAAAGAGATCTCTTCCCATCTTTACAAAGCAGGTGTCACCGCCTTACCCATCGTCGCTCTCAGTGCTTTTCTCGTCGGTGTCGTCATCGCCTATCAAAGTGCCGTACAGCTACAAAAATATGGAGCCAACGTCTTCATCGTCGATATGATCGGCATCTCCATTCCTAGGGAGTTGGCCCCATTGATCACCGCGATCATCGTCGCAGGACGTAGCGGCTCCTCCTACACCGCCCAAATCGGCGTCATGAAAATTACCGAAGAGATCGACGCGATGAAAACCATGGGTTTCGAAATTTTTCGTTTCGTGGTTCTGCCGCGGATCTTGGCGATGATCGTCTCTTTGCCCCTGCTTATATTCTTCGCCGATATCGTGGGCATCTATGCAGGTATGCTCGTCGCCAAAGCGCAGTTGAACATCACGCCCGGCCAGTTTCTCGAACGCCTCCAACACGCCGTCGACGTACGACACTATCTCGTCGGGCTTTTCAAAGCGCCCTTTTTCGCATTCATCGTCGCCGCCATCGGCTGTTTCAGGGGATTCCAGGTCGCCGGCAACACCGAAAGCATCGGCCGCTACACGACGATGAGTGTCGTCAACGCCATTTTCATAGTCGTTGCCGTCGATGCACTCTTTTCGGTCATTTTCACGGAATTGGGCATATGAGTCCCGTCATCGAAATACGTGGCGTCACGACACGATTTGGAAATCACGTCGTCCACGACGGTATCGATCTTACCGTCAATCGAGGTGAAATATACGGACTGTTGGGTGGTAGCGGTTCGGGAAAAACGACGCTGTTACGGGAAATGATCATGCTCCTGAGACCCACCTCCGGTACGGTGAAGGTTCTTGGCCACGATCTGAGTCAAATCACGCCCCAAGAGGCCCATGCCCTCCGTTCACGGTGGGGGGTACTCTTTCAATTCGGCGCACTCTTCACCTCGTTGACGGTGGAGCAGAATGTGGCCATCTGGCTTAAAGAATACACCCATCTCGATGCCGCTACGATTCGCGACATCGTCTATACCAAACTGGCGATGGTCGGCCTCGGGCCGGAGGTCGGAGCGCTCTTTCCCGCCCAACTGAGTGGCGGCATGATCAAGCGTGCCGCCTTGGCTAGGGCGCTCGTGATCGATCCCGACCTGATCTTTCTCGACGAACCCACCTCGGGCCTCGATCCGGTCAGCGCCGAATCGTTCGATAGACTCATCACACAACTTCGGGAATTGTTGGGGCTTACGATCGTCATGGTCACCCACGATATCGATACGATTTTCAGCGTCATCGACCGCATGGCCGTCCTCGCCGACGCCAAAGTCGTCGCGGAAGGGAGACTGCAAGAAGTGATCCAAAAAGACCACCCTTTCATTCGCCGCTTCTTCGGTGGCGAGCGGGCCCGCGTACGGCTCGAAGCCTTGCGCGACAACCTCATAGATCCGGAGGCCTGATGGAAAGCAGAACCCACTACATCGTCGTCGGACTCTTCGTCCTCGTACTATCTGGCGCGGCCGTCTTCTTCGCCCTTTGGATGGGAAATTTGGATGAAAAGCGACACAGTTACCGCTATTATTACACCTATATGTTCGAATCGGTTTCCGGCCTCCCTAAAGATGGAGCCGTCAAATATATGGGGGTCGAAATCGGAAAAGTCGTAGCGATCGACGTCGATTCGAAAACCCCCAACCGGGTACGTCTTACACTCAAACTCCCTGCCGATTTCGTCGTCACGAATAGCATGTACACGCAACTCAAACTCGAAGGGATCACGGGCATCGCTTACGTCGAAATATCGGGAGGAAAGTACGGTGCCAAGCCGATCGTGACCGAAAAGGGCAAAATCCCCGTCATTCCCTCCAGACCCTCGGCTCTTAGTCAATTGGGCGATGCCTTGCCGGAAGTGACGCTCAACGTCTCCCATGCCTTCAAACGTATCGGTGACGCGCTCGACGATGAGACGATCGGCCACTTTCATCACACGATGGCGAAACTAGATGAGGTCACCCATCGCCTGGACGACCTATTGAACGAAAAGAATATCCGCAACGTTCAGACGCTCTTGGAGAATATCACCGCCGCGAGCCGCAATCTGCAGACGCTCCAAAAAACCGCGGCGGCTCTCCAAAGAGCGGCCGATACCGTCGCGATAGAAGGAAATACGACGCTTCGGGCCGTCACACGAAGCGCCCACGCCATAGAGCGTGCCGGTGACGCTTTCACCCAACGGGTGCTATCGGGCCAGTTCGACGTCAAAAACATGTTCGCCGACACGATCGTTCAAATCGACCAACTCCTTCAGCAAACCCAAACGCTCGTCATCGAACTGCGCCAGGCCGTCGAACGACTCGAAAACAGTCCGGCCGACCTTCTCTACAAACGGGCCGCACCGACTTTAGGACCGGGAGAAAGTAAATGAAACGGACACTTTGTGTGGGTACGACCATTTTGTGGCTGCTCGGCGGCTGTGCATCGAAATCGTTGCCCCCGACACAGCGCTACGTTATCACGCCTCAGACCCCTCATATCGAACGAACGGCTCGCTCTCAGCCTCTTTTCGACACCCTCGCGATCCGGCTTTTCGCAGATACACCCATCGCCGCTACGACCGGTATCTACTATCGCGAAAAAAATTACCGCCAACAACCCTACGCTTTCAGCCGTTGGTACGCGCCACCTCGTCAGATGCTAAAGGACAAACTTCTGATAGATTTACAAAAAAGCGGTATCGCCCGCGTCGTCACCACGCAACGGTTCACCGCCCAAAGCACTTTAGAAGTACGAGTCCTCGATTGCGTCCAAATCTTCCCTCCCCATGGCCATGCCTATGTCCATATCGTCCTTCAGGCCGCCTTGACCTATCACAAGAAAACTTCGACCGAACTTTTCGAATCCACCCACCTCACACCTAAGCCCACCGCCCAAGGCGCCGTCGAGGCCTTCAATGTAGCCTGCGATCGATTGGTGTTGGAAATCGTGCATTGGAGCGAACGCGTAGGTGAGGCAAGACAAGGGCGCGAAAACTAGTGTTTCAGCACTTGCTCTTCGCATTTTGGCTGAAACGTCGAACTTTTACTACAAATAGTATTGTTTTACCAGCGCTTCGTCGAAGTCGACGATCCCCTTCGCTTGGATGCGCCGAAGGACTTCTTTGTCGCAAAGGACGTCTCCGGGCCACTCCCGTCGGTAGCCGTCCAACGCGTTTTTGTCGGTAGCGTCGAGCATGATGAAAGGCGACAGTCGGACATCTCGCTGGGCGTCCAAATTGTTGGCGACACGCCAGACCAACATGTAAGGGTTGTGAATATCGTTACGTGCCTCGTCGACGACGACCAGTAGTTTGAGATGTTTTCGCAACGCTTCGAGGTCGTCGAAAAGTGCCTGCACCGAGCGCTCTTTTTTGTAGGAAACGACACAGAGGGGATTCTTGGTGTGGACGAAATATTGCGTCAAGTCCCTGACATTGTGATCGATCGCCTGCATCGCCGTCAGGAGGCGTTCATCTTCCAGCGGCTCTTCGACACCGCTGGCCACCTCCGCACCCGTCGCATCCAAGCCCAATTTACCGCCGACCAGTGTTTCGGGACTACTATGATCGAGGGCATCCACGATCCCCTCGGTCACGAGTACGTGCTTGGGGTCGAGCCGATTGAGGATATATTCGGTAATCGCCGTATAATCGGTCAAATCGGGAGCGTCGTCACCCACGAAGAGAGCATGCTTGACGAAACTCATCTGCCCCACACCCCAAAAGGCATGCATGAACTGCTTGGCATGCCCTTTGTAGTGAGTCTGCATCTTTGCCAGGATCAGATTATGGAAGACCCCGTTTTCAGGCATATGATAATCGATCAGATCGGGGGCGGTCGTTTTGAGCAACGGCAGGAAAATGCGCTCGGTACCCCATCCCATGTATTTGTCTTCCAGAGGGGGTTTGCCGACGACGGTGGCTTGATAGACGGGATCTTTTTTCATCGTGATGGCTGTCACTTTCATCACGGGATAGGGTTCTTCGAGGGTATAGTAGCCGGTGTGATCCCCAAACGGGCCCTCGATCGCCATCTCTCTCGGATCGACCTCTCCTTCGATGACGATATCCACATCCTCGGGAATCCAGATCTCGTTGGTCAAGCTTTTGACCAATCGGGCCGGTTCGTTTCGTACGAAACCATACAGTAGCAGTTCGAAGATTCCATAAGGCAGCGGTGCCTGGCCACACCAAATATAGAGAGGATCCCCACCGATCGCCACGGTGACGGGCATGGTGCGTCCTGCCTCTTTGTACTGATCGAAGAAGTGACTGGCGTCTTTGTGGATCTGCCAATGCATGCCCAGATGGTTCTTGTCGTATTGTTGGAGCCGGTACATCCCTAGATTTTGCATCTTTCCATCCAACGACCGGGTATAGACCTGTCCCATCGTGATAAAAGGACCGCCATCTTCAGGCCATGTTTTGAGGATCGGCAATTCATCCAAATCGACGGCATCGCCCGTTTTGACGATCTCTTGACAACTTCCTCGCTTTTTCAGTCGTTTGGGAAATACGTTTTTCAACAAAAAGAGCTTGGGCAAGAGGGCCAGTTTCTCTTTGAAATCCTGGGGCGGCTTCATATGTAATAAGGCTTCGATCTCTTTGGCGATGAGATCCGGGTGGCGACCGAATATCTTTTCGGTGACTTCGAAATCGGCGAACATGTTCATCACAACGGGCATCGAATATTCGATCCCTTTGGCACGATGGACGGGGCGTTTGAAGAGCAGGACATGCGAAGGGTTTTTCTTGACCTCGACATAGGCGGCGTGGGCGATCTCCAATTCCACGTCACAAGGCTCTTCGATCGTCCGAAGACGACCCTCTTTCTCCAATCTTTCCAACCACTCTTTCATCGACGCCATATCAGAACCTTTCGCATCGCTCCTCTTTGAAGGCCATCGCTTCGGCCCGGGCCAAGAGCTCTTTCGCCCCCTCTTCGATCATGGCGTCGGCCATCGCCACGCCGAGGTTGTCGGCCGCCTCTTTGGCAACTTCCATTCTCTCTTGCAAAATCTCCGAACCATCGGGCAATCCCACCATCGCCCGACCCAAAACGGTATCCTCCGACACTTTGGCGTTGACGGCGATCGGGACTTGACAACTGCCTTCGAGCCTGGCGACGAAATCGCGCTCGATTTTTGCGGCCAGAGCCGAATCGGGATCGTTGAGGGTGGCGGCGATCTCCGCCACCTCCGGACGGTCCACGATCTCGATGCCCAAAGATGCCTGGCCCGAAGGCGGGATCATCAACTCGTCGTCGATCGGCGTATGATAAGGGACGCTTTCGAGCAATCCCAACCGTTTGAGACCGACATAGGCAAGGATGATGGCGTCGTATTGCCCCTCCGCCAACTTGCGAAGACGGGTATTGACGTTACCTCGCAGATTTTTGATCACGAGATCGGGTCGCATCGCTTTGAGTTGCATCTGTCGTCGAAGGCTCGTCGTCCCTACGACCGCCCCCTCGGGAAGCGCTTCGATCGAATCGTAACGGTGCGAGAGGAAACAATCCCTGATATCGTCTCTTTCGGTGATGGCCGCGAGCCTCAGCCCCTCCGGCAATTCGGTCGGGACATCTTTGAGGCTGTGGACCGCCATATGGGCCCGACCGGCCAACATCACCTCTTCGATCTCCTTGGTGAAAAGCCCTTTCCCACCGATCAACGCCAGCGGTTTGTCGAGTATCTTGTCCCCCGTAGCTGTGACGACGAGGAACTCGATCGTCATGGCAGGAAATCGATTCTGCAACTGGGATTTGACGTATTCGGCCTGCCACATCGCCAATTGGCTGCCTCGGGTCGCGATGATCAATCTATCCATAAGCCCCTACTTTTTGATGAATATTTTATATTTTTCTCTCGTGACATCTTTTTTGCCATCGGCGAAAATCGTCGGCGTACCGGTCACGAGCAATTTTCTCGCCATAATCCGATCTTTGCCGAGTCGTCGCTCGATCCATGATTGGTGAATCTGTTCGGGTGTCAATTTGTAACCCGTCTTGTCGGCTACGATTTTCAAAATCTTCTTTTCGTCTTTCAGTCGAGGATCGATATCGAGAGAATAGAGCTTTTCGAGAATATCCTTGCGACCCTCTTTTTGTGCCAATTCCATGACACGGACCAACGTTTCGGAAGCGGGATGGATCGTCGGTAGCGGCAAATGATAATAATAGAGTGCGATGGCCTTGGGATGCTCCCGCGCCGCTTTGAGCAGGCCAGGAACCGTCATACGACAGAAAGGACAAAGGGGATCGGAAAAGACGATGATTTTGTGTGCGGCATCGGGATCGCCGTAAAGTAGATGGTCACGACTGTAAACGTCCTTCGGCATCTTGGGCTGTATCATCGAACGCACGTCCCGACCCGTTTTACGGTCGAAAAGCTCGGAAGTGATCAGGTTTTGACTGACGAACAGAATGTCGTCGAACTTGATGCGTCGTGTCCGCTTACCTCTTGTCAGATTGATATCCGCGGTGATGACATAGGCCGACCAACCCTTGACGCCGGGGATCGGTAATTTGTCGTCCACCGCGATCGCGTTGATCTTTACACTTGGATTTTGGGACAGTTTGTTTTTGACATAGCGTATCACATCACCATCACCGCTCGCGAACGCGACACTAGCGGCGATCGTCAGGATGCTCAATGATTTCCACATCGATGACATCGATTTCTCCTTCGTTGAATGGTTGATTGTCGGTATAGACATGGGGATTGCCTCCCTTTTTCGTCAAACGACTCGCCAACAGATTGGAAAACGTACCAAACTGCAGCAAAAGGCCGACGATGTCGGTCAAAAAGCCGGGTACGATCAGTAAAATAGCACCGATCAAGGCTGCCATATTCTGCTTCTGAAAAGTTTCGGGCGTGATCGCACCCTCACTCAATGCCCGCATGTTTTCGAAAAAAGTATAACGGAAGTTGGTTAACAAAAGTAATCCGACCACGGCACTGAGAATCACTTCCACGAAGGTCCAGAAAGGCCCGATCGCCGAAGCGATTTCGACGGATACGAAAATCTCCAGAAAGAGATAGATCAGAAAATAGATCATTCCATTTTACCGAGCAGTCTCTGGACCGCTTCGTCCATAGGGACCTCTTGCTTCTCAAGCGTCGCACGCTCGACGATCTCCACCACACCCTCGCTAAGCCGCTTGCCGACGACGATCGCGAAAGGAAAGCCAATCAGTTCGAAATCTTTCATCTTGAAACCGAAACGCTCGGGACGATCGTCCAAAAGCGCTTCCACCCCTTGGGATCGGAGAGCTTCGTAGATCTTTTCACCTGCCTCCCGCTGGAGGGGGTCCTTGACGTTACCGACGATGACGACCGCTTCGAAAGGAGAGACGGCAAGGGGCCAGATCGCACCTCTGTCGTCGTGGTGCTGTTCGACGATCGCAGCCAACAAGCGACTGACACCGATCCCGTAGGTTCCCATCACGAAAGGTTTGGCTTTGCCGTCTTTGTCGAGGAACGTCGCTCCCAAAGGCTCGGAATATCGCGTCCCGAGTTGAAAGATATGGCCCACCTCGATCCCTTTCGTGAAACTCAGCCGGCCACCGCAATGGGGACATGCATCTCCTTCTTGTGTTTGCGCGAGATCGGCGAAAACGATCTCTTTGAAATGACTCAGATCGGCCCCTACGATATGGTAATCTTTTTCGTTGGCCCCACAGATCATATGGTGCGCCCCTTCGAGACCGATATCGAACACTTTACGCAGATTGGGATGGGCCAACTCCTCCCTGAAAGGAGGTGTTCCTTCGATGGCACCTACATTACGCACCAACTCCAAAGGCCCCATAAACCCTGGCTCTAGCCCCGCTTCACGCAACTCCTCTTCGCTAGCGTCCACCAATTCGTTGGCACCGACGGCATTGGTCGCTTTGACCTCCTGAAGTTCGTCGCCGCCTCGCAAGAAAAAGAGGACGATTTCACTTTTGCCCTCGTCGTAGATGGCTTTTTTGGCGACCGTTTTGATCAGATACCACGGATCGGTGAAGAAAAATTTGGCCAGCTCCTCGATCGTCGTCAGACCCGGGGTATGAAAACGATTCAGATCCGCTTCAGGAGCCTCGGCCGGTGCTTCCGGAAGTTTCCGTTTGGCCGCTTCGATATTGGCGGCATAGTCGCATGCCGTGCAGACGACGATCGTGTCCTCGCCGCTGTCGGCCAGTACCATGAACTCTTTGCTCCCTTCACCCCCGATCGCACCGCTATCGGCTTCGACGACTCTGAAATCGAGCCCCATCCGGCTGAAAATCTTTCGATAGGTCCTCTCCATCGCGGAGAACTCTCTGACCATATCCTCCCGATCGGCATGGAAACTGTAGCCATCCTTCATGATAAACTCCCGACCACGCATCAGACCGAAACGTGGTCTGGCCTCGTCACGAAACTTCAGATTGATCTGGTAAAGATTCATGGGAAGCTGTTTGTAGCTATTGATGAAACGATCGGCCAGCTCCACCATCATCTCTTCATGGGTCGGTCCCAGGACGAATTCGTTCTCTTTACGATCTTTGAAGCGAAGGAGCTCCGCTCCATACTTTTCGTATCGTCCACTTCGCTTCCAAAGCTCCGCGGGCGTGACGAAACCAAGCTGCACCTCCTGACAACCGACGGCATCGAGCTCCTCTTTGACGATGGCACGCACTTTGTCCAGTACCCGTTTGCCCAATGGGAGAAAATCGTAGATACCGCTTGCCACTTGATGAATGAAACCGCCTCGCACCAGATAGATGTGGCTGGGCAATACCGCATCTTTGGGTGCCTCTTTGAGCGTCGGAATCAAAAGTTTCGAAAATCTCATCGCACGTTGTCCTTCATGATAAATTCGCATTTGTATTTGTCACCCATTTTCACGTCGGTTTCCGTTTCGAAAATATATTTGATCGCTTCGATGATCGTGTCGGCCCGGGGCTGATCCGCGACGGCACGAAGCCGTATGGTCGGTGCATGGAGAAATTTTTTGAACGCGTTGTGGACGAGTCGTTCCACGTTTTCCTTCGCCTGCTCGTCGATGAACCCCTTCTTCACGGCCCGCTCCACCTCAGCCAGAGCCGCATCTTTGGCCTTGAGGCGAATCTCTTTGATCAATGGATCGATCATCATCGATTGCAGCCATTTGAAAAACTCTTTGGTATAGCGCCCGACGATTTCGTAAGCTTTCCTGGCCTGTTCTTGACGCATTTTCATATTGGTGTCGACGATACTTTGCAGATCGTCCACCGCATAGACATGGACCCTTTCGTCACTCACGACTTCGATATCCCTGGGGACGGCGAGATCGAACCAATGGCGGTCGAAGGAGGCTTTTTGCACCATTTCGTCACTGATGATGGCATGGGGCGCTCCGGTGGCGGTAAACAGAAGTCGATAGCGGTTGATGAACTCCGGCAGGGCATGAAACGGCTCGACATCCACCCGCTCGCCGATCTCGTCCGCTATCTCCTTGGCCCGTTCCATCGATCGATTGAAGATAATGACGTTGCATCCGCTGGCGACAAGGTGTTGGGCGACGATACGACTCATCTCACCAGCTCCCACGACCAGGCCCGTGAAGCCTCCCAGATTGCCACCCATCACCTCTTTGGCCTGGTTCACCGCCGCACCGGCGACGGAGACGGGGCTTTTCGAAATATCGGTGGCGTTACGTACCTCAGCGGCACATTTGAAAGCGAAATGGATCACCCTCGCCAATTTCTGGCCGCAATAGCCTTTTTCGTAAGAGAAGCGAAACGCATCTTTGAGCTGCCCTGCGATCTGCGTCTCACCCACGACCAACGAATCGAGCGACGAAGCGACGGCGAAGATGTGATGGACGGCCCCTTCATCCTCGTAGACATCCGCTCGCCCCTCCAACTCTTCGACGCTCAGACCGCTATGATGGTGCAAAATCATGAAAATCAGATCGAGAGCTTCGGAGGGGTTGGAGGTGGATACGATGAACTCCACCCGGTTGCAAGTCGACAACAAGATCGCCTCGCCGACGCTTTGAAGGTCCAAGATCTCCTGCAGTGCCTTCTCTTTGGAAATTTCATCGGAAAATGCCAACTTTTCACGCACGACGATGTCGGTGTTTTTATGAGAATAACTTACGACCAGATACTGCATCAATACTCCCTCTCGATCATCGCCGTCACGATTTGCGCCAACGACGATTCTCCCTCGCCTTCCATCAATGCCACCGCTTCGTCTCCCAACTCCTTGGCGTACAACCACGCTTTGCGCAATGCACCGGTACTCTCCATCGCCGCGACGATCCATTCCCGCTCTTTTTCATCCAACACTTTGCCGTGTAACGAAACGAGTCGTTCCCTACCCCTCTCGTCGAGAGCTTCGTAAAGATAGATGTAAGGCAGCGTCGTCTTCCCTTCGACGAAATCGTGCATCGCCGGTTTGCCGAGTTTTTCACTACTTTGGGTAATGTCGAGAATATCGTCGACGATTTGAAACGCTACGCCCAAATTCCTCCCGTACCGACCGAAAATTTTGTCGTCACGACCTGCCAATATCGCCGCCGTGGCCGCCGTCGCCTCGATCAGAGCCGCGGTCTTTTGGTAGATCATCGCGAAGTAGGCGTCGGCATCGGGGTTGAAGCGTCGGGACATACGAACATCTTTCAACTCTCCGATGCTCAGTTGCGTCACGGCGGATGCGATTTTCGCGGCGATCTTGCGATCGAATGTCGTCAACTCTTCGAAACCTTTGGAGTAGAGAATGTCTCCCATCATGATCGCCTGCTTGCTCCCCTCCGTCGCATTCATCGAAGGTACGCCCCGTCGTGTCGTCGCTTCGTCGATCACGTCGTCGTGCAACAGACTGGCGGCATGGATCATTTCGATCACTGCCGCCAATTTGACAGCCTCTTCATCGGTACCCGCCACTTTCAACACCAATTTGGCGCGTAAACGTTTTCCTTTGGGGAGCGCGGCATACAACGCATCGATCTCGGCATCTTCCAAAGAGCCGATCAATTCTCGCATTTTTTTCTCTACTGCCTCAAGCATTTTTCACTTTCCCTTGGTATACAAAACTTCCACTCTCTCGTCGCTTTTGATCTTCATATCGAGATAGGCCACTTTTTTTCCGGGGTCGTAGGCCTTGAACATCAAAAGTGCATGCGGCATCTCGACCTTCGGCGACGACATACCGTCCGACTTTGAAAAAAGATCGATTCTGAAAGCTTCCCGCCGGAAATCCTTATAAAGTAGCGGCTGATAGGCGTGGCCATCGTAATGGACATGCATCACCAAGCCGCCGTTGACGTAGAGTGTCCAGCGAAAATCGAGCAGAAAGGTTCTATGTTTGGCATGGATCTGCACATGTTGTATCTGATCCTTTTTCAAAGGGAAGGTGTCGTAAAAAGCCCATCCCGCATTGGGATCGTTGGAACCGGCCCCCCACCCACAAAGGGCGGTCAGCGCCAAAATTCCGAAAATTTTACTCATTTTGCGTCAGAATGTCGGCCGTCAATCCGATATATTTGTCCATCATACATCCTTCGATCTCTTTGGAAGGAAGCATCGACTGCTGTTTCACTTCCATTTCGATCGCCTCTTCGTCCATATGCTTCTCCAACAAGGATTCGACGATACAAAGTCGCATCACCAGACGGTCGATCTCCTTTTCGATAAGGTTGCGATTGGCATGATAAACGATGTCGAAAAACTTTTTTTTAGGCGATCCGCCCGTAAAGATATCCTCTTCGTCTTCAAAAAGCATACTTTCCCCCTATGTTGTACTTTTGAAAGCTCCCATTATACCACCGTTAGCTTATCGATGTTTGAGGCTGATGGAGGGATGGGAGACCGTAAGAATCGGATTGGAGCTAGAAAATGGTATCGAGGATCTGATTTTTGACTTTCAAACCTTCCACTTTGCGCCCGAGGAGTTTGTTCTCTTCCAAAAGCGCGCCGTATTGGGTTTGAAGACGGTCGATGGCACGGCTTTCGTAATAGATCGAATTTCGCAGATAGATCTTCGGCAGCAAAAGGAGGAGAGCAATGGCTATGGATATGACGACCATCGTGAAAAACTGCCAATCGGCCGTGCCATCGTACCTGGCTTCGATCATAGTATCGGCCAATTGGCTCTTCTCTTTAGGGGTCGTGCTCGTTCTCTTACGCTCCTTCTCTTTTCGAGGGCTTCGTCTCTTTTTTTCGGAGACCTTCTCTTGCGTCACTCTCTCGACTCCTTGAATCTGAAACATCGTAATTTCGCACTTCGGCTTCTAGGGTTGGCCGCCACTTCTTCCGAAGTGGCGCTCAGGGGTTTTCTACTCAAAGGGGCGCCCAGCTCGTGATCGTCGCCACAGGTGCAACGAAAGGCTTCGGGAGGGCAGACACACGACTGCGACCACTTTTTGAAACGCTGTTTGACCAATCGATCTTCCAACGAATGAAACGTGATGAGACCGACGACGGCACCCGGAGGCGGAGAAGACTCCAATGCGTCGAGCAACCTGACGATCTCGCCCAATTCGTCGTTGACTTCGATACGGATCGCCTGAAAAAGTGGCGTGGCGGGATTGGTCCTTCCTTTTTTGGGAAGAACTTTTCCCAATATATCGGCAAGTTCCCGGCCGCTTTCGATCGGTCGGCGTTTTCTGGCCTCTACGACGGCTCGGGCCGCCCTTCGCCAAGCGCGCTCCTCGCCAAACTCCCTGAATATCCTCTCCAAAGCCTCCTGAGAATATTCGTTGACCACTTCATAGGCGCTCAGCGGCGCGGAGGGGTCCATCCTCATATCGAGATTTTCCGAAAGAAAACTGAAACCCCGTTCCCTTTTGTCCAATTGGAGCGAAGAGACGCCGAAATCGGCCAACACGCCGACAATCTTCTCACGATCCAAAAGTTGGGGCAAGATCTGCGAAAAACGCCCTTGAATCGCTTGGAAACGATCGCCGTAAGGTGCCAACCGCTCCGTCGCGAAAGCGATCGCCTCCGGATCGCGGTCGATACCGATAAGCCGAATCTTCGGAAACCGTTTCAAGATCGCCTCGCTATGGCCGCCATACCCCAACGTACAATCGACGAACGTCCCCTCGGAAGGCATCTTTTCGAAACATCGCAACACTTCGTGAAGTAGTACGGGAATATGGGGCGCATCACGGTTCATTTTTTGATCGTTATTATATCCCATCGTTCACCAACTCCCTTAGACGCAGTGCGTTTCGCACGGCATTCCCTTCGAAATCGTTGTTGAAATAGACGAATACGCTTTGTAGATCTTCGGATACCTCCTTCAACCACTTCGCCCACCGCTGCAGTGTTTCGTCGTCGTAACTCCCCCCGTATCGCCCCGTCGGTCCATGAAAACGCAAGTATCCGAAATCGGCGGTAAGGTGCGGCGTCATTTCCCGCCGACCGTAGTCGTTCAGACAGAGTGCGACGTTGGCACTTTCAAGCAACCGATGGATGGCGTCATCGTTCCAGCTCTCGTGTCGGAATTCGAAAGCGTAGCGATAGCCTCTAGGCAGAATGGCCAGAAAATCTTCCAGCAGTCGATCGTTTCGATGAAGCGAAGGGGGCAACTGAAAAAGAATCGCGGCCATCTTGGACTTGAGCGGTTTGACCAGATGGAGATAGCGATAGAGCTCTTCTTTGGCATCCTTCAACTTTCGATAGTGGGTGATACCTCGGTACGCTTTCAGGGCGAAAAGGAAGTCGGGAGGTGACATTTGTGCCCAATGTTCCGTCGTCTTCAAACGGGGTAGATGATAGAAGGTGGCATTGAGCTCCACCGTATCAAAATGGGTCATGTAGAAAGGGAAAAATTTCGATTTCGCCAACTCTTGGGGGTAGAAAACACCTCGCCAATGCTCGTAATAGAAGCCGGAAGTCCCGATATGTACGGTTTTCACAAGGAGACCACCGCATCGTAAGCCGTCTCGATCATTTTCGTCATCTCTTCACGCTCGATGACGTAAGGCGGCATGAAATAGAGCACCGGGCCCAGGGGCCGAATGAAAACCCCTCGTTTCAAACAGTGTTCGAATATCTTCAAGTTCACACGGTCCGTCGGTGCGTAACCTCGAAGTTCCACGGCACCGATCATACCCGTCTGCCGTACCTCTTTGACGTTTGCAAGAGATGCGAAAGGTGCCATCAGTTCGGCCATCCACGCGATCTTTTTTCGATTGGAAGCCAGTACATCATCCTTTTCGAAAAGATCGAGGACCGCATTGGCGCAGGCACATCCGAGGGGGTTGCCCGTATAGCTGTGCGAGTGTAAAAAAGCGCGAAATTCCAAATAATCGCAATAGAATCGTCCATAAATCTCATCGGTCGTCAAGACGACGGCCATCGGCATAAAACCACCCGTCAACCCTTTGGAAAGGCAGAGAAAATCGGGGGAGATACCGGCCTGTTCGCAAGCGAACATCGTCCCTGTTCGGCCAAACCCCACAGCGATCTCGTCGGCGATCAGATGGATACCGTACCGATCGCACAACTCTCTGGCACGCGTTAGATATCGAGGATGGTACATATGCATCGATCCTGCACACTGCACCAAGGGTTCCACGATGAGTGCCGAAATGTCAGCGGCATGCGCGTGCAAAATCTCTTCCAACGCTTTCGCCGCCTCTTCGGCAGCTTCCAATGTGGCGTCGACGGGGACGGGTGTCTGAATGGAACGGATCAGAATCGGCTCGTAGGTTTCTTTGTAGAGTGCCACGTCGCCTACCGAAAGGGCGCCGATCGTCTCTCCATGATAGCTATTGGCGAGAGAGAGAAACAACGGCCTCTTTTCACCGGCGTTGAGATGGGCATGGTAACTCATTTTCAAAGCGATCTCCACGGCACTGGAGCCGTTGTCCGCGAAAAAGAGTTTGTTCAATCCATCCGGTGTGATCGCACAGAGTCGTTCCGCCAGTCTCACCGCCGGTTCGTGAGTGAATCCGGCCAGTAGCACGTGTTCGAGCGTGCGTGCCTGCTCCGCCACTTTGTCGGCGATGTAAGGGTTGGCATGACCGAAGAGATTGACCCACCAACTACTGATCCCATCGATGTAACGATTGCCATCGAAATCCTCTAGCCAAACGCCTTCGGCTCGTTTGATCGGTACCAGTGGAAGGGTCTCGTGATCTTTCATCTGGGTACAAGGATGCCATACGTGCGCCAAGTCTCTGGCGACGATCTTTTCATTTTGCGAAAGGTTTTTCATCGTCTTCTCTCCATCGGATCCGAGCGAAATAGTGTCAATAGATGACAACGTGCTTTGACAATTTGTAAAATTCCATCAAAAACGCGCTAAATCGGGTCTTCATCCTCAATATTTAAACCGAAATTAATTTCGATTCCAATAAAATCTGTTAAATAATTATAACCTAAACTTTCAAAGGCTACGATAGATGATCTCATGGATGCAGAAACATAGAAAATACTTGGTCGTCACGATCTGGATCAGTACGATCGCTTTCGTGGGGGCAGGCTTCGTCGGTTGGGGTACCTACCAGTACGGCAAAAAGAGTCACAGCGTCGCACAGGTGGGTGACATCTCCATCACTTACGATCAGTTCCAGCTCGCTTACAACAACGCCTACCGACAATACAACCAAATGATGGGCGGCCGTCTCGACGAAGCGACCGCGAAAAAACTCGGACTCGAGAAGCAAGTTCTCAACTCGCTGATTTATCAGGGGCTTCTCAAGAACTTCGCGAAAGACCACGGCATCGTCGTCAGCGACGAAGAGGTGCAACAAGCGATCGTCACCATCCCCGCCTTTCAAAAAAACGGTAAATTCGACAAAGAAATCTATCTGGCCACACTTCGCAACATGGGGCTCAAACCCAAAACTTTCGAAGCCAATATGAAAAACGACCTCCTGATTCGAAAAACTCTCGCACTCCTCTCTCCAAAATCCGTTCCTCTCGAGATCGAAGCCTTTGGAGCCGCCGTCTTCATGGCCGACAAACTCAAATACAAAGTGTTCGATCCTACCGATGTGAACGTCTCGATCGATGAGCAGGCGTTGAAAAAATTCTGGGAAGCCCACAAAGAGCGTTATATGACACCCAAACGTTTCAAGCTTGGGATTCTTTGGATCGAACCCTCCAAGAAGATGCCCGACGAAGCACGAATCGACGCCTACTACAAAGCGCATAGAAGCGATTTCACGAACGACAAAGGAGAGATCCTTTCCCTCGAAGAAGCGAAACAAAAAGTGATCGAAGCGATTCGTCTCAAAGATGCGAAAAAGAGTGCGCAGTTGGCCTATATCGACCTCAAAAAAGGACGAAAAACTCCGAGCGAAGAGAAAATCTTCGACGACAACGACCCCTCCTTCGACCCCAATGTCTGGCAAGCGATCGAAGGGGCCTTGTCCGGCACGGTCCTCAAACCGAAAGTCGTCGACGGAAAATATGCCGTGATCAAAGTCGAAGAGGCGATCCTACCTCGACCCAAGACTTTCCAAGAAGCCTATGCCGCCGTCAAAACCGATTACCTGGCGACAGTGCGTAAAAAAGCGTTGATGCAACTGGCACGAAAAGCCAGCGACAACCTTGAAGGCGCTCACGAGACAGGTTTCGTGACAAGAGACGACGTTGACAGTCTGCCGCCCCTTTCTCCACAGGAAGCTGCACTGTTCTTACGACGATTGTTCGGTAGCGACAAACCCAAAGGGGCCATACTTCTTGACAACAAAGCGGTCGCTTATGTCATAGTGGAACAGAAGTTGCTTCTACCTGACAAACTGTCGCAGCGAAAAGCGTTTCTCGAAAAGAATGCGAACAAGATCAAATCCGATCTTCTTCAAAGTCGTCTGATCGCTCAGCTGCAGCAGAAATATCCGATACAAATCTTTCTAAAGGACGCTCAGTGAGCAAACCCCTTCTTGCCATCGATATCGGATCGAGTAAGGTAAGTGCCGTCATCGCCGAACAGCGTGACGACGGCACGATCCATATCGTCGGTTCCGGTATCGCCAAGTCGCAGGGAGTCCGCAAAGGCACCATCACCAATATCGAATTGACAACGCGTGCCGTACGCCAGGCGCTCAGCGATGCCAAACGGATCGCCGGCATGCTGCCTAAGAAGTCCATCATATCCATTTCCGGCGCCTATACACGATCGGTCAACAGTTCTGCGATCGTCAACATTCCCAAACACGAGATCGGCATCGACGAGATCAGTCGGGTCATGCAGACGGCTCTTTACAACGCCAACATCCCCAACGAATACGAAGTACTTCATGTACTCCCCTACAACTTCAAAGTGGACGAACAGGAGTTTATCGAAGATCCTTTCGGGATGAACGCCAATCGTCTGGAAGTCGACACCCATGTCATCACGGCCCAGAAATCGAGTCTGAGCAACCTCAAAAAAGCGGTCAAATCGGCAGGAGTCGAGATCGAAAACGTCGTATTGGGCGGTTACGCATCGGCCATTTCCGTGCTCAACGACGACGAAAAAGAGTTGGGCGCCTGCGTCATCGACATGGGCGGTTCCACCTGTGAAATGGTGGTCCATTCAGGCAACTCGATCCGGTACAACACCTTTCTAGCCGTCGGTTCCAACCATATCACCAACGACCTTTCGATGGCTTTGCATACGCCTTTGGAAGTGGCCGAAAAGATCAAGATCGAATACGGCTCTCTCAAAGAGCCCTCCAACGACCTGATCGAGATACCGACCATCGGTGACGAAGAGCAGAACGAAATCTCTCTGGAAATCGTTTACAGCGTTATCCAAGCCCGCGTGCAGGAGACCTTGATGATTCTCGCCAAAGAGCTCGAAAAGAGCAATCTTAGGGATCAGATCGGCGCGGGTATCGTTTTGACCGGGGGTATGACGAAATTGGAGGGTATTCGCGATATCGCGATGGCCATTTTCGACAATATGCCGGTACGCATCGCCAAACCTCGCAAAGTGCAAGGAGATTTCGAGCCTCTCGACGATCCGGCTTTCGCCACCGTCATGGGATTGCTCGAATATGGTGCGGGAGGTTTCACCCAATACGAAATCGATTCCAACCGGAAAGTGATTCATAAAAAAGGACTTACACCCGTCACCGAGGGAGGTTTGTCCGACATACCGTTGACCTCGGAAAACGACAGCAATCACAAAAGTACGAAAAGAAAGCTTGACAATGCGGAGGTCAAACAGACGCTCGCTGCGGAGGTCGCCGAAGAACCCAAGGAGACTTTCGGGCAGAAAATGAAAAAAATGTGGCATTGGATGACACAGATATTTTAGGAAGGAGTGAAGCGTGCCAGGATTTACGATAGAAGAGTCGGTAGCAGGAGTGAGCGGAGCCAAGATCAAAGCGATCGGTGTCGGCGGCGGTGGCGGCAACATGATCAACCATATGATTCATCAAGGCATTGAAGGGATCGATCTGATCGTGGCCAATACGGACGCGCAAGCGCTGGAGAGTTCCAAAGCGGCTTTCAAAATCCAGATCGGTGAGAAGCTGACCAAAGGTCTGGGTGCCGGTATGAAACCGGAAATCGGCCAGGAGTCGGCGCTGGAAAATTACGACACGATCAAAGAGGTCTTAAGCGGTGCGGATATCGTCTTCGTCTCCGCAGGACTCGGGGGCGGTACGGGCACGGGGGCGGCTCCCATCATCGCACAAGCCGCCAAGGAGGTCGGTGCGCTGACCGTCTCGGTCGTCACCAAGCCTTTCCGTTTCGAGGGACGCAAGCGGATGAAGTTGGCCGAACAGGGGCTGGAGCAACTCAAAAAAGAGAGCGACTCCATCATCGTGATCCCCAACGAAAAGCTTCTCAGTATCGTCGACAAAAACTTGGGGATCAAAGAGAGCTTCAAACTCGTCGACAATATCCTTGCACGTGCGGTCAGCGGTATCAGCAACGTCATCGTCTCTAGAGGCGAGCACGATATCAACCTCGACTTCGCCGATGTCAATACCGTCATGAGTCACCGTGGCCTTGCCCTGATGGGTGTCGGGGAAGCTTCGGGACCGAGCGCTGCCTACGAAGCGATCAAGAACGCCATCGAGTCGCCTCTGCTCGACAACATGGACATCAAAGGGGCGATGGGCGTACTGGTCCATTTCCATATCCATCCCGATTATCCGATCCTGGAGATCAGCGAAGCGATGGGTATCGTCGAAGACAATGCCGACGAAGATGCCCACGTCATCTTCGGTACCACGACCGACGAGACGCTATCACCCGACGAAGTCAAGATCACGATCGTCGCGACGGGTTTCGAAAGTGCCGAACAGATGCAACAGGACGAAGAGAAAAAGAGCGACGTCAAAAAACAGCAGATCACGTTGATGCAACCCGAAGGCGAAGAGTCCCAAACGATACCCGTCAGCACGCCCCGGGTCAAAGTCGCCGGCGGTTACGAAAGCGGTGACGATGTACTCGATATTCCGACCTATATGCGTATCCAGAAAGATTGACGACGATCCCCCCATGGTGGGGTTCATCGCTCCTGAAAGCGGATGGGCCCCACGCTTCGCCCTTCCAAAAACTGTCTGACATAGGGATTGTCGGAGTGTTTGAAATGCTCCGCATCCCCGAACTCGACGATTTTTCCATCGTACAACATCGCGAAAAAGTCCCCCGCTTTGAAACTCTCCTTGATATCATGAGAAATCAAGACGGAAGTGACACCCATCGTCTCCTTCAAATGGGTGATCATTCGCGTAATCGTATCGCTCGTGATCGGATCCAAACCGCTCGTTGGTTCGTCGTAAAGGATGATGGAAGGTCCCAGGGCGATGGTCCTAGCCAATCCCACACGTTTTC